>JBJOOY010000262.1:0-5721 GCA_046051065.1 Cyanobacteriota bacterium | reverse complement strand
AGCAGTTCCTGAGTTACTAAAAATCTGACCGAAGCACCTTCGATATCCCGAACATCGGCATACATTGCCAACCGATCGAGCGGATACGCATGGGTAAATTCTACCTTAACTTCTCGACAGGGTGAAAATTTTTCGATCAATCCGTCTAGCCTACCATCGTAGATTAATTGTCCTTGATGAATCACTAACACTCGATCGCACAGCGCGGTAATATCTGCCATATAATGACTGGTCAGTAAAATTGTGGCATTGTATCGCTGGTTATATTCCTGCAAAAATTGCCGCACTGCTACCTGAGCATTTACATCCAATCCCAGTGTGGGTTCGTCGAGAAATAATACCTGCGGCTGGTGGAGTAATGCGGCTAATAATTCGGCTTTCATCCGTTCTCCCAGGGATAGCTTCCGGATCGGTTGGGTGAGTTTACCTTGCAGAGAGAGCATTTCAGTCAGTTCGTCGATCCGAAATTGGGCAGTTCGATCGCTCAATCCATACACTGCTGCATTGATCTTTAACGAGTCTAATGCTGGCAAGTCCCAGATCAATTGTTGCTTTTGTCCCATTACCAGCGTAATTTTCTGTAAGAACGCCGCTTCCCGCTTGAAGGGTACGTGTCCCGCCACCGTTACCAGCCCAGTTGAGGGGTAAATTAAACCTGCCAGCATTTTGAGCGTGGTAGTCTTCCCCGCTCCATTTCCGCCCAGAAAGCCCACAATTTCCCCAGGCTCAATCTGAAACGATACATCCCGCACTGCATTAATTTCTCGGTAAGTGCGCTGAAAGAAATGCGCGATCGTGCCTTTCAATCCTGGTTGTTTGATGGCAACCGGATAGATTTTAGTCATTCGATCGACTATGATGCTAGTCATGAAAAATTTATCCTAATTTTAAAACCGATCGATCGTCGGGAATAGGGGCATGCGCACGCCAACAATCCTAATTATTATGCTAACGTTCGATCGCGGTTTGGTGTGTAACCACTCGATTCTCGTTCCGTAATGCCAAGGGCAAGGCTCCGCCGCAAAGCGTCTGCCTGTGCAGAGAGGCTACGCCAACGATTCAACCCTAATAGACGATTCTAAGTTAATTCTCAGCCAACCCACAGATTATCTGCGGCATATTTGACCGCACTAGGTTTAGCAGTCCCGAACAGTGCGGATATTAATAATAAAATCCCAATTCGCCCGGTATACATGGTGACAACTAAAATCAGTTGATTAAACTCTGATAGCCGCGCGGTAATCCCCAGCGAGAGCCCGACATTAGCAAAGGCGGACACTACTTCAAATAGGACTGGAATAGCGCCAAAATTACTGTCACCGAGCAAAATTGCCATGGTGGCTAGGATGATGATGCTAACTGAAGCGAACACCACCGCCACGGCTTTAATCAGTAGCTCTGTCGAAATCGATCGAGCGAACATTACTACCGTAGATTTGCGCTGGAGTGCTGCGCAGGTGGTGCTGGCAAGAATACCAAAAGTCGTAGTTTTGATGCCCCCACCAGTCCCGCTGGGGCTAGCACCGATAAACATTAACCCGATCGTCACTAACATACTGGCAACGGTCATTTTACTCGGATCGATCGAGTGGAAACCTGCCGTGCGACTAGTTACCGATTGGAACCAGGCTGCCATTAATTGCTGCCCAACATCTAAGTCAGCGATAGTTGCATGGTTGCGATGCTCGGTTAAGAAAATTGCTACCGTACCTACAACCAATAGTAAAATTGTCGTACTGACAACTACTTTAAAGTTTAAAGACCAGAAAAATCGACCGGGCTGACGCAACAGCCGATGGCGCATCGCCAAATACAATTCGACGATCGTTTGATAGCCAATCCCACCAAAAATAATCAGTCCAGAAACTATCATCGCGAATAGAATAGAATCGACATTACCGATCGAGTTATCTTTAAATAGCGTAAATCCAGCATTATTCCACGCACTGATACTATGAAAAATCGCATACCATAAACCTTGTCCGATTCCATATCGATCGACAAAAATTGGAAATAAACAGATCGCACCCAGAATTTCAAAAATCAAGGTAGTGGAAATAATCGAGGTAATTAAACTTTTACTAGCCTGCAATAACGATCGATCGAATACAGCTTTAATTGATAGTTTTTGCCCGAAGTCAAATTTCCGCGCCAACAGCAGCATCAAAAAAGTGGTCAGCGTCATGTATCCTAGTCCACCCACTTGAGCTTCGATCGCGATTACTAATTGACCCCAGAAGGAAAAGTAAGTACCGATCTCGACAATACTCAATCCCGTGACACAAACCGCCGAGGTACTAGTAAATAGCGCGACTAGGGGGCTATTCCAAGTGTCACTGGTACCAGCAATCGGCAACATCAGCACAATGGTACCTACCAAAATGACACAGAGAAACCCTAAACAAATTGTCCGTGCAATATTCATCTAAATCTTGAGGCCGTCATAAATTTCGATTGACTGCTGTGCTGCTGATGAGTGCAGAAGTAATCAAGGATTATTTTAGCTAAGTATAGTTCGATCGTCGATCGATTTTAAATTCGATCTACCCAGATTAATATTTAATTCTAGGATCGATCCAGGCATTAATAATATCGATCGCGATACTAGCAATTACGACGATCGCTGCGAAAAATGCCATAATCCCTTGGACAGTAGGATAGTCGCGGTTGGAAATCGCTTCGTACAATTGACTAGCTAATCCAGGCCAAGAAAAGGTTACTTCGGTTAAAACAGCACCGCCCAACAGAGAAGCAGTAGTTAATCCCAATACGGTAATGACTGGAATCATCGCATTTTTGAGGGCATGAGTAATTAAAATCTTATTTTCAGGAATACCTCTGGCTCTGGCAGCTTCAACATATTCAGCTTTCATACTTTGTTTGAGATTTACGCGCACGATTCGTTCAAAAATCCCACTAAGTAATACGCCCAATGTCAAACAAGGCAGAGCTAAATGATGAACCGAGACAAAGAAACTAGCTAAATCTAATTGTAATAAACTATCGATTGTGTATAGTCCTGTAATTTTATCTGGTGGTGTTAAATTAGCCGAGAATCTACCCCCCAGCGGGAAAATATTTAATTGCACTGCGAAGATTAATTGCAACAACATTCCTACCCAAAAAATCGGCAGTGAATAACTAACAATTCCAAATAATCTCCCCCCCACATCGGCAATAGTATTCGGTCGAGATGCCGAGATTGTGCCGACTGTCACCCCTACGATAAAAGCAACTAACATACTGCCGATCGCGAGTTCTAAAGTAGCGGGAAAGTTGTCTTGAATCACACTAGTTACTGCTTTGCCAGAACTAGTAATCGACGTACCAAAATCGCCTTGCAGCATCCTCCAGATATAATCAAAATATTGCACGTAAATCGGTTTATTTAAACCTAATTGCTCTCGCAAAGCTGCCTTAACTTCGTCAGATGCTCTACTCCCTAAAAAAGCATCTGCCGGATCGCCAGGAGTAGCTTTGAGGAGGAAGAATACAATAGTCACGATCGTCCATAACATCAAGGGCGCTAAGAGCAATCGGGTGGCAAGATAGTACTGAAGTGTTTTCGATCGAGACACGATATTAATTATTAATTATGAGTTATGAGTTATGAATTATCAGCTAATAGTAGTGCCTAATTTGCCGAACTAAATTTCACTGTTCACCGTTCACTATTTCTTCATTGCTGAATATAGTAGATTTTGTAAAGGGTCGATCGTGACACCACTCATGCCTTGTTTGGCAAATACAAAATCTTTAGTTTGCCATAAGGGAATAAGTGGAACATCTTGTTGAAGTAGTGATTGCAAATCGGCGTAGATTTGTTTTCGTTTGGTCGGATCGAGTTCGCGTCCTTGGCTAGCGATCGCTTGATTCATCCGATCGCTATAATAAAACGATCCTTGAGTTTGACTTCCTCCTTTTTGACAGCCCCCCTTGACACTACCTGTCGGACATTCTAGAAAGGGTTGAACGAAATTATCAGGATCGAGAAAATCGGGATACCAATCTTGGAGAGTAGCTGGATAGATATTTTTACTGGCATATTTAAAGAAAGATGCCGATTCGATCGTGTTTGGTTCTAACTCTAGCATCCCACCTAATTTTTGCTTGGCATAGGCACGGAGAAAACCCGCAGTCAGCCGCCGACTGTTAGAACCGGAGGGATACCAAATTTGAATTTTGGCGGGGTTTTGGGTTGAAAATCCGGCTTGAGTGAGCAATTGTTTTGCTTTGGCAATATTGCCATCGCCATAGGCGTTTTTAAAAACTGGCTCGGAGATGCTAAATGTATCGGGAACGATACTATATAAGGGTTTTCCTTGACCATACAAGATCCGTTCGTTAATCGTGGGTCGATCGACTACAGCAGCCAGTGCTTGACGGACTAGGGGATTATCTAGAGGCTTTTGGAGGACATTGAGAATCAGGTAACTAGTCACGCTACCATCGATCGCGATCGATTCCCACTTACCTGCTTTGGCTCCCTCATCGAGACTCTTGACTTGATCTGGTTCTAGACTGTTATAGGCAACATCAATAGCACCAGTGCGGAAGGAATTATAGAGATTCGCTGGATTATTTGAGAAGATCTGAAGATTGACCCCACGATTGAGTGGTTTGGTACCCCAATAGCGATCGAATACTTCAAATTTCACCCGATCGGTACTATATTCACTCAGTTTATACGGCCCCGTGCCCACAAATTTATTCGCTTCAAATTTATTAGCCTGAATTTTATATGCCTTGGGAGATAACGCACAAGTGCCAGGAAAGGCTAAGAGGGAAGGAAAGGCTGCAAATGGCTTTTTGAGCTTAATGGTCAGTTCGTAGGGACTGGTAGCTGTCACAGTATCGATGCGATCGGCTAATAGAAATGCTGGTTTGCCAGCACTATCCTTAAATCGATCGAGCGAAAATTTCATCGCTGTGGCATTAAAGGGACTACCATCATGAAATACCACACCCTGACGCAGGGGAATTGTATAAGTCAATCCATCCTGACTGACTTTTGGTAAAGATGTGGCTAACTGGGGCTTGAGGTTTGTACTGCCAGGATCGTAAGTATATAATCGATCGCTCAAATTCCGAATCAAGGCGATCGAAGCTAACTCATAAGCATCAGCCGGATCGAGCGTCCGTGGTTTCTTTGTCGTCCCCACCGTAATTCTCCCAGCATCTTTACCCCCAATATTATTGCCAGGATTACTATCCCGAGCGCAACTAGTTACCCAGAGCAACGCGATCGAAACTAAGCCAACATTTAGCCATCTATTCATAGCGGTAAGCGATCGTCATTATCGTTAATTAAAGGCTGAACCCGATCTGATTCGCAGGTTAGCTATTGTCGTACAGATCTAACTTAAGTAAGTTACTTACTATATAACGATTTAGCAAATTTTCATCTCGATCGATCGTAATTTTGAATTTTTGGGCGATCGATCGCCTCGATCGTACAAAAATAGAGACGTTACAGGTAACGTCTCTAGCTTGAGCATTTTAATTTGTACTTTCGATCGAATTAACGATTTACAACCGTGAGCGAGTGAAAATTATTTGCGAGGAGTGCGGCGCGAGTTGTTAACAGTAGTGCTGTTATCTTGAGAAGTAGCGTTACCGTCGCCTAAAACATCAACTTTTTGATCGGTAGAGTTGGAAGTACCAGTATTGCTGCCAGTGCTACGACCCGCAGCACGATTGCGAACAGTAGTGTCATTAGAT
>JBJOOY010000261.1:0-4125 GCA_046051065.1 Cyanobacteriota bacterium | reverse complement strand
TATCTCGATACTGCGAGAAGTATTTATTCGACTTCAATCCCCAATTCTCTTAACTTTGTAGCCATTATTGCAGCCCTTTGTTCGGCAGCATCTGCACGTTCACGTTCCTGTTGCGATCGCTTGGCCATTTCGACAGATGATAGAAATAATTCACCTGTGGGAGTGTAAATCTTCAAATCATCACCCAACTCAAATTTAATCCCTAGTCGAGGACTTACCCAGCCAGCGATTTCACGAATTCCTTGTAAACGTTCGGCTACCCGCACCCACCCAGTAAAATCTACTCGATCTGGATCGTAGATATAATACTCTTCTACTCCATATCGATCGTAAAACTCAAACTTTGCCGTCATCTCAGCCAATCTATTACCTGGCGACAATACTTCAAATACTACCTGGGGAGCAATACCAGCTTCTTCCCATTGCTGATAGGAACCGCGATCGCCTTTGGGTCGATCGAATGCTACCATCACATCAGGCGCACGCCGAATCGTATTATCGCCTTCGATCGGATACCAGAGCAAATCTCCAGCGATAAAGACGTGAGGATTGTCAGCAAAAAGGATTTCGAGATTTTCCTTAATCTTGACAATCCATCTAAACTGTAAGGTATTGTCTGACATCGGCTGTCCGTCTCGATCGGCATAGAAAATTTCGCTTTTGGAGATTTGTTGAACCATCAGTGGAAAATCAGCTCCAGTGGTACAAGTCTATTGTAAATCGATCGAGCCTCGATCCCCTACCCCCTATTCCCTATTCCCTCCTTTTCAACTAAAAACTTTATTTTGCACAAGTACTTATGAATTGGCAATTACTCGGCCTAACTTTTATGACGGTATTTATCGCTGAAATTGGCGACAAAAGCCAATTAGCCGCGATCGCATTAGGTGGTAGCAGCCAACATCCTCGCGCCGTATTTCTCGGCTCGGTGGCGGCTTTATTACTCGCTAGTTCGATCGGGGTTTTAGCTGGCGGTGAAATGGCGGCATTTTTACCCACTAAGCTGCTGAAAGGATTTGCCGCACTGGGTTTTGCTTTAATGGCGTTGCGGTTGTTATGGACTGAAGCCTCAGACTAACAACATACTCGTTCGCGTTGTGCAGCCTTTTAGCCTTTCGCTGGTGGAGCAACAGAACGAGCATCGCCTTAGCAAAAATTAATCACCATTAACCGTTAAAGGGATGGGGGCATCATCCGCATCAAAGACTTGCGCGACAAATTGAGCGGCGATTGTCGATCTTTTGTTGATACTTTCGATCGGTTGACGGGTATCGGTAATCAGCCAATCGAGCGAAGATGCTTGGACATCGATGGTTGCGCCATCTTTATCGACACAATATCGACCAAATACCAATCGATCGGATAAAGTTACATTCGATGCGATCCGCGAATACTCAAAGATCACACTATTATCGATGTGAGCGCCAGCACATATATGGCAATTTCGACCGATCATGGCTGGGCCAGTAATTTTTGCTCCATCCTCAATTTTGGTCATGCCACCAATATAAACAGGGCCAGTAATATCGACTTTATCCCAATTTACGGCAACATTTATGCCAGTATAAATGCCTGGTGCGACTTGTTTACCTGGAATCGGCACATTTTTGACTTTACCCATTAAAACGCTGCGAATTGCTTGCCAATAGTCTGGAACTTTCCCAATATCTACCCACTGAAAATCCATGGCGATCGCATAAAAAGGAGCACCCATTTCGACTAATTTGGGAAATAGATCGCTACCAATATCATATTCTTTGCCGGAGGGAATGTAATCTAATACTTCTGGTTCAAAAATATAAATCCCGGTATTAATATTCGTACTCAGCGCCTCTGCTACTGTGGGTTTCTCTTGGAATGCTTGAATTTTACCATTTTCATCAGTAACAACCACCCCATAACTAGAAACTTCCTCGCGGGGTACAGACTTTGTGACGATCGTTGCGAGAGAACCTTTTTCTTTATGCCATTTTACCGCTGCGGTCAGATCGAGATCGATGAGTGCATCGCCGCATAAGACTACGAAAGTATCGTCAAAGAAAGGATAGAAATCTTGAATCCGACGCATCCCCCCCGCCGAACCTAGAGCTTGACCTTCTAATTCTCCATCCTCGCGAATCGTCCCTTCAAAGGAATAGGCAATTTGGACACCAAATTTTTGGCCGTCGTGGAAATAGCTTTCAATTTCTTTAGCAAGATGGCTGACATTAACCATAATTTCAGTGAAGTTATGCTCCTTGAGCAAATCCACAAGAAACTCCATCACTGGTTTATGCAGGATCGGAATTAATGGTTTCGGAATAGTATAGGTAATCGGTTGAACGCGAGTACCTTTTCCGGCAGCCAGAATCATTGCTTTCATATTAAATCTTATATCTGATGATTATTTATAATCCTCTACCACATCTACTTTAGCAGCGATCGATTATCGGCGATACACTCTCTATCCCATTTTAAGAGAATGTACTACTGAGATCTAGAATGTATAATTCAAGACAATCGCTACATCGTAAATTTAGTTCTTGCAAGCAAGATGCTGGTAAAACATTAGCTTTTTAAGGATTTTAACCGATCTATTTTCAAGAATATAGTGTAGAATACCTTACTTTCTAACTGCGATGGCTTAGTTCATTTCTACCGATTCTGCATGTAATCTACGGATGGTGAGGGTTTGGTAAAAATCTGTTTGATCTAGCTCGACCTTGGATTGAGCCGATAGTAGTAGTAGGGCCCAAAAAACACCGACACGATCGTGATTGACTCCATGCTGTTGTCCTGGTGCAGGGGGAAATTTACTAGACCAGAGATTTACTAAGTCATCCAGAGTCCACGCCTCCGTTTCACTAGTGTAGGTGACAAGAAACTCGGCGACAAGTGCGGCCATTTCTGTTAAATTCTCGTCGTGCGCCAATCCAGCAATGGTTTGGGTGGCGCGTTTTACCGACATTGCTTTACCCCGGATGGAGCGACGACTAGTCGTTGGCTCGGCAATTTTATCAGCAATTTGGCGGAGTTGCTGGATCAGATCTTCGAGTGTAACCGGACGGGTTTGTTGTGGGGCAGAGGTCAGTCTACGACGGATATGTCGTTCTAAGTTGCGTGGTAGCCCTGCCGCACTGATGGCTTCAAAGTCGAGATCTTCTTCGATAAAGTCTAAGTCTTCGCTTGGAGCTTGACTCTGTTCGAGACTATTGGCTTTGAGTAGCACGAGCATTGCTGCCCACAAGAATGCCTGTCCCGATTGGGACAGGTTGGCTTGTTTGTGGGCGAGAGAGGCATCGGCTTGTAAGGGTAATTTGCTCAAATGTAGATCGATCGCATCGATGACTTTAACATCCCATGGATCGATCTCACCGCGTTGTGCGAGATCGATCAACATGGCAATACCCATCTGAGCGAGGGTATAGGGATCGACTTGTGGTTCGACTGGAGAGGAAAAGCTGTCCCATTGAGGCGTTAATACCATTATTCAAATTAAGTATTTTGCAACTTAAGTTTGTCACTTTACAGTAAATTCAGCATAACTAATGTTGCAAGATCGGTTATTCTATGAAATTAGTTACGTTGCGTGCAATTATTGGGTCGGCGATCTTGAAAAAGTTTCAGAAAGATACCACTTGTGGTCACTCTTTCTGGTTACTTTTTCATAAGAAGGTGTTGGAGGCAATTTTGTTTCAATCTACCCGATATCCGAGTTCTGCCAGTCTTAGGCGAGATTGTCGCCATTGGGGTTGAACTTTGACAAATAGTTCGAGGTAGACTTTGCCAGCAATCAGTTTTTGCATTTGTGCTCTAGCACTAGAACCAATTTGCTTGAGCATCTGCCCGCCTTTACCGATTAAAATTCCTTTTTGGGAGTCGCGCTCGACATAGATGGTCGCAAGTACGCGCGTAATTTTGGGATCTTCTTGCACTCGATCGATTGTCACGGCCACGGAGTGAGGTAATTCTTCGCGGGTAAGTAAGATAATTTGCTCGCGCACCATTTCACCCATGATAAAGCGTTCGGGCTGGTCGGTGACTAAATCTGGCGGGTAGTAATATGGGCCGATCCCTAACTCAGCAGTCAGGCTAGTTTGTAATTCGGTTAAACCTGTCTCGGTGACAGCAGAGAAATTAATCATC
>JBJOOY010000260.1:0-4020 GCA_046051065.1 Cyanobacteriota bacterium | reverse complement strand
AATCGACCTTATTTAATGCCCTAGTTGCCAATGCGAAAGCCGAAGCTGCTAACTATCCCTTTTGCACGATCGAGCCTAATGTGGGGATCGTCTCCGTTCCTGACGAACGGTTACAAGTTTTAGCAAATATCTCCCAATCTGAGGATATCGTCCCCACGCGAGTAGAATTTGTCGATATCGCTGGACTAGTCAAAGGTGCCAGTCAGGGCGAAGGATTGGGTAGTAAATTCCTCTCCCACATTCGGGAAGTAGATACCCTCGTTCAAGTCGTCCGATGCTTTGAGGACGATGATGTGATCCATGTTTCCGGTTCCGTTGAACCCAAACGCGATATTGAAATTATCAATCTTGAATTAATTCTGGCCGATATCGACCAAATTGAGAAGCGGATCGATCGGGCGCGAAAGACAGCCAGAACTAGTAAGGAAGCGCAACTGGAAGTCGGCGCATTAGAAAAACTGTTAGTAGATCTCAATGCGGGGAAACCAGCCCGACAAGTCGAACTCAGTGACGAAGAGAGTGAAACGATTAAAGGTTTGGGACTGCTCACCCGCAAGCCAATTATTTATGCCGCGAATGTCTCAGAAGATGATTTAGCGACTGGAAATGATTTTGTCGAACAGGTACGATCGATCGCCACTCAAGAAAATGCCCAAGTAGTGATAGTATCTGCCCAAGTCGAAGCCGAACTGCTCGAACTACCAGAACAGGAGAAAGCCGAGTTCCTTGAATCCCTCGGCGTAACTGAAGGCGGTTTAAAATCTTTAATTAAAGCAACCTACTACCTGCTCGGACTGCGTACTTATTTTACCACTGGGCCAAAGGAAACCCGCGCTTGGACGATTAAAGCGGGGATGTTAGCACCGCAAGCGGCTGGTGTGATTCACTCCGATTTTGAGAAAGGCTTCATTCGAGCAAAGACAATCGGTTATGAGGATATGGTCACCACCCGATCGATGCAAGCGGCTAAAGACAAGGGTTTACTCCGCAGTGAAGGAAAGGAATACCTAGTTCAGGAAGGCGATATTATGGAATTTCTGCACTCATAGAGATCTCCACTTAGCCACTACTCACTACTCACGATCGACTGCAACCCTTACTAGAGCCAGAAATGCTAGCGATTGAATTTCAGATGGTAACAAGTGGTGAAGTTTTGTTAAAATAGGCAGGGAAACACCCATTCCGCCACTACTCCTGGAGAGAATTAATTAATGCTGCGACTGGAACATATCTGTAAGATTTATCCCACAGGCGAAGTCCTTAAGGACATTAATTGGGAAGTCAAGCCAGGAGATCGAATCGGTTTAGTGGGCGTGAATGGTGCGGGTAAATCCACCCAAATGAAGATTATCGCTGGTCAAATCGAACCCACCAGCGGCGAAATTATTCGCCCAACCAGTTTGAATATTGCTTATCTCAATCAAGAATTTGATGTCGATCCGACTCGAACTGTTAAAGAAGAATTATGGCAAGCTTTTGGTGAAGCCAATCGCGTCCATTCAGAATTAAATGAAATCCATCATCGATTAGAGTCAGCCAGTGGCGACGAGCTAGATAAATTGCTCGATAAAATGGATAAACTCCAGCGTCTCTATGAAGCATTGAATGGTTATGCCTTAGAAGCTGAAATCGACAAAATTTTACCAGAAGTCGGATTTGAATTAGAAGATGCCGATCGATTGGTCAGTGCCTTTAGTGGTGGTTGGCAAATGCGCATGAGTTTAGGCAAAATATTGCTGCAATTCCCCGATCTACTATTACTAGATGAGCCGACAAACCATCTAGATTTAGAGACGATCGAGTGGTTAGAAAATTACCTCAAAAATCTCGAAACTCCAATGGTCATCATCTCACACGATCGCGAGTTCCTCGATCGACTGTGTAACCAAATTGTTGAAACAGAACGCGGTGTCTCGACTACTTATCTCGGCAACTATTCAACGTACCTCGCCCAAAAAGCTGAAAGTCAATCCGCTCAATTAAGTGCCTTTGAACGTCAACAGAAAGAGCTCGAAAAACAACAAGCATTTGTTGAAAAGTTCCGTGCGAGTGCCACCCGCAGTACTCAAGCAAAAAGTCGCGAGAAACTACTCGATAAAGTTGAGCGGATCGTTGCTCCAGAATCGAGGATGCGAACGCTTAACTTCCGCTTTCCATCAGCACCTCGGAGTGGACGAGAAGTAGTGACGATCGAAAGTCTAGAACACGTCTACGGCGATAAAATTCTCTTTCTTGGCTCTGACTTATTTATCGAAAGTGGCGATCGAATTGCCTTTTTAGGCCCCAATGGTTGTGGTAAATCTACCCTACTCAAAATGATTGTTGGGATGGAACAACAGACTGGGGGAACGGTCAAACTGGGCGAACATAACGTCATTCCTAGTTACTTCGAGCAAAATCAAGCTGAAGCATTAGATCTCGATCGAACTGTGATGGAAACTATCCATGATGAAGTTCCTGATTGGAAAAATGAAGAAGTCCGCACCCTATTAGGGCGCTTCCTATTTAGTGGCGATACTGTATTTAAGAAAGTTGAATCTTTAAGTGGTGGTGAAAAAGCTCGACTCGCCTTAGCAAAAATGCTCTTAATTCCAGCAAATTTACTAATCTTAGATGAGCCGACCAACCACTTAGATATTCCTGCAAAGGAAATGCTCGAAGATGCCCTAATTAACTATGATGGGACAGCTTTAATCGTTTCACACGATCGCTATTTTATCTCCCAAGTTGCGAATAAAATTGTCGAAGTTCGCGATGGCGAATTTCGAGTGTATTTAGGCGACTATCACTACTACCTCGATAAATTAGCCGAAGAACGCGAACTAGCCAAACAACACACTCTAGCCGCAGCCCAAGCCGCCAAAAAAGCTGCTAAAACTGCGAAGGCTGGTAGTAAGAAGAAATAGCAAAGTATGGGAAAACGAACAGGTGTGAGAAGATAATTAAGTAACGATGGCTGGTCGAACACCCCTCGCCCCATCTTCTGTGCATATCCAATCTATTTTCTTCAATACCCATGACACCTCCTTTGTTAGAAGTAAAAGATGTCCGCGCTGGATACATTCCTGGCTCGGACATTCTCAACGGGATTGACTTCACCGTTGGATTTGGTGAACTAGTCGCAGTGATTGGTGGTAATGGTGCGGGTAAATCGACACTTGCCAAAACGATATTTGGGCTATTGACACCGCATACTGGCACGATTATGTTTAAAGGGGAGCAGATTACTGGGTTAAAATCCGATCGAATCGTCCAAAAAGGGATGTGTTATGTACCGCAGATTTCTAATGTCTTTAAATCGCTCACGATCGAAGAAAATCTAGAAATGGGTGGTTTTATCCGCTCTAACGATCTCCAACAGCTCAAAGATAAAATCTTTACCATGTTTCCCCGACTCGCTGAACGGCGCAAACAACGTGCGGGAATACTCTCTGGGGGGGAACGCCAAATGCTAGCGATGGGTAAAGCACTGATGCTCGATCCTGAATTACTAGTCCTCGACGAGCCATCAGCAGCCCTCTCACCCGCTTTAGTGACTGATGTGCTCAGTCAAATTCAGGCAATCAATCAAAATGGTACAGCGATTGTCCTCGTCGAGCAAAATGCCAAAAAAGCGCTAGCAATGTCCGATCGCGGTTATGTTTTAGATACTGGTATCGTCAAACATGAGGGTATCGGTAGCGACTTACTCAAAGATCCCAAGGTGATTGAAACCTATTTAGGGGTAGGCGGACAACATTAGTTAGGTCTTTTGAAAAAATTACTTGTTTTATACCAAAATTTTGGTATACTAATAAGCTGTGGCAGCATAGCCAAGTGGTAAGGCAGAGGTCTGCAAAACCTCCATCCCCCAGTTCAAATCTGGGTGCTGCCTCTAATCGAAACCTCGCACTACGCGGGGTTTTCGTGTTTCGATCGATCTTTAACTGTAAAACTGCCCTCTACCCTCTCATCACAATTAACCTCTAACTTTTGCAGGAGGTCTATTGGGTATAGATCGAATCCGGACACAAAAAATGT
>JBJOOY010000259.1:0-2514 GCA_046051065.1 Cyanobacteriota bacterium | reverse complement strand
AGCAACATTCATTAGCAACAATTAAAATTACAGTCGATGGTCAAGATATTCTGGCTGCGGCTGAAGGAAATGGACCTGTTTCAGCGCTCGATGCAGCTTTAAGAAAAGCATTGGGTCAATTTTATCCAGAATTAACTAAGTGTTATCTAACCGACTATAAGGTGCGAATTATTGATGGTGCTGAAGGAACTTCGGCAGTTACGCGCGTTTTAGTCGAGTCGAGTAATGGCGAACATCGCTGGACGACGATCGGTGTGTCTGACAATATTTTAGAAGCATCCTATCAAGCTGTTGCTCAAGGAATTGAATATGGATTGTTAGTTCGATCGCCCCAAACTTGTAGTTTGAAATTATTAGAAATTCCCGTATGACTAAGTTGGGATAAAGTTTGCAATTAACTCAGACTCAAATGGGCAATTAAAAAAGTGACTTTCGGCGATTATGCCTGAAAGTCACTTTTAGATTGATTTCGTGTACTTGTACTAGTTTCTCCGCATCAACCTTGCTGCCAAATTGATTATATCTGCTGATAAGATCTAAGTTATGGTTGTGTCAGAAGTTACTAGGGTCGCTGCTTTCAACACAGTGTATAGATGTCTCAAAACGGAGAGGGAGGGATTCGAACCCTCGGTAGGATTACTCCTACAACACATTAGCAGTGTGCCGCTTTCGACCACTCAGCCACCGCTCCACGTTTTTTGCTATATTTCTACATCACTTATAATAGCAGATAGTTTAATCGATCGCAATCAACAGCGGTCAAATTTTGCAAGTTTAAATTAATTATGAACCTGACGCCGACAGCATTAACGCAAGTTACCGCACATCCTGACGATCGATTTGCGATCGGGTTTGCACCGTTATCGCTAGATGAAGTCTATCAATTAGCCAATGCTCCAGCTAATGGTGCTGTAGTTGTAATGAGTGGCACAGTCAGAGCGCAAACTGACGGGCAAGCAGTAGCATATCTGGAGTATCAGGCTTACGAACCGATGGCAATGTTAGTATTCGCACAGATCGGACTAACGATTCGGCAACAGTGGTCAGATACAAACCGGGTGGTCATTTACCATAGAGTCGGCAAGCTAAAGATTGGTGAAATTAGCGTATTGGTAGCCGTTGGTTGTCCGCATCGGAGTGAGGCTTTTGCAGCGTGTAAATATGCGATCGATACGCTCAAACATCAAGCCCCAATTTGGAAAAAAGAGTGGTATGACGATCGAGATGGCGAAATCTCCAGTAGTTGGGTGAGTATTGGTGCGTGCGAACAACCTGAAACTCTCAACGTTTGATGCTATTGGTTTACTTAAATTTGCCCGAGGAAAAACTGCGTGAACGAGTGCGTTGTGGTAACCATTTCTCCTCAGTTTCGATTACTGGCGTAGACGGCAAGCCGTGCGAATTGTCGGTAAACATCTCTCCATCATCATGGCTCGGCAGGGTATCAACCTTAGATAGGTGTGAAAGAGCAGGTAAATTTTGGCCGATGCAGTCAGTTGCCGAGCGTGTTGCTGGAACTACTGAGGGGAGATCTGGAATCCACCTAGTAGGTCGAGCTGCACTGCCAATCTTGGTAATTCCGGTAAGTCTTTCGGCAAACAGAGTTTGTAAGAATCTAATTGTCTGCCAGGACGAAAAATATAAGTGACAAATTGCCGCTAGATATAATAGGAGCGAGATGGCTAAACCCTTAACACCATTGTCTTCGATATGCATAGAAGCTCGATCGCAGACGGCACAAATTTCCGTAAACAATGCACCTAGACAAGTTAGTAGCAATACAAACGTCAGATTTTGGAGATTGACGCTCAGCGATATCTGATAGCCTTGAGGTAAAGCTTTAATATTCCCTTCGATCGTTGGTGACCAACACAGCGGTAAATGAGCGGATTTATGGCCAATTATCCGAGTTGCTAAAAATCGAAAAGTCCGAATCTGCCCATAATAATGCTGAGACTGCGACTCTTGCTCGTCATCCCGAGCCGATCGATTGCTGGGATGGTAAATAGCACTTTCTAATCGGGCGATAATTTGCTCGAAATTGAGTGTGGTAAAGATCGTACATCGATCGAAGGGAATTCTAATCATTGATATATCCAGATTTCTAGAGAATTTTAACTAACGGCAATATTTAAAATATTTATTGGGCAGGCGGAGATCGAGCGGATTTATAAATTAATATATAATCTATATCTTTGGGCTAAGCCATTGCTACACTTAGGCTGGTAATTAAGTAAAATTACTGAAAACTTTAAGCACAACTCCCGTGTGACTTAAGAAATTTGAGGCATTGCTAGCGGGTCGGACTGAAACTAACTCACGTCTATTTGTCTTAGTACTATTTAGTCGGCTGATGTCGATCGAGTAAAATGTTAGCAAAGCTGTACTATCGATCGCCTGGAATCCAATCTAAATAGTCGATCGCATCGCTACATTAAAAGTAAAAAGATTGTAAATATCTACATGTAGGAATCGATGAGGTTGAGATTGATTTCAAGATTAGTCCAGAAATTG
>JBJOOY010000258.1:0-7217 GCA_046051065.1 Cyanobacteriota bacterium | reverse complement strand
CATAATCTATTTATTTCACGCTTCACTAGAAAATCATATCTTGAAGTCCATCATTTAATTCCAATGGGTTTGCAAGGTGAATTCTCAAAATCATTGGATACAATGAGCAATGTTCAGCACTATTGGCAACGTTCACAGACATTATCTCAATGGGATATTACTATTATTCCAGGTTAATTGCTGGGAGTTTATTTTCTTGCAAGTCCCTTAACTCTCGATCGAATATTATTTCGTTGACTCGATCGATGCTAGATAACAAAAGCAAGCTGAGATGCTCAAATGATAGAAACCACAATCTATCAAACTCCTGCCGCAGTTCATTTCCAATAACTTTCGTCAGGAAATGTACACGTAACCATCACAAACATATTTCAAACTGCCAAATTTCTATCTTAACTTTTATAGTTGTTTGTCTTGACATTAGGGATCACTTTATTTTAGCCCGATCCCCGAAAGTTTTACACAGCAAGGGTTAATGACCTAATCACCCATTAAGTGAACAGTGCCGCAAAGACGAGCTAAATAACCCGCCAGCTCCCAACGAGAACAAAAAATTATGCCGATGATCGATCGATTGCAACGATACGGCAAACAATGGGGTATTTTAATAGAGGCGAGTTTAGTTTCTTTCAGTAACAGTTATATTTATGGTAGCAGTAGCAATTCTGGCAGCGGGCAAAGGCACGCGGATGAAATCGGACTTACCCAAAGTATTGCATATGCTGGGGGGACAATCGCTAGTCGAACGAGTATTAATGAGCTGTGCAGAGCTACAACCTGATCGACAGTTGGCAATTGTTGGTTATCAAGCCGATCGAGTTAAAACAGCAATGATCCATTATCCCGATTTAGAGTTCGTCGATCAAGCTCAACAATTAGGGACGGGGCATGCAGTACAACAATTATTACCATATCTAGATGATTTTACTGGAGATTTACTAGTCCTGAATGGGGATGTACCGCTCCTGCGTCCTGAAACTCTCAAAGCACTCTTAGAGACTCATCAGCAGCATCAAAATGCAGCCACTATATTAACTGCCCAAATTCCTAATCCCAAAGGCTACGGGCGAGTATTTTGCGATAGTAACAATTTGCTCAAGGAAATTGTTGAAGATCGCGATTGTACCGATGCCCAACGTCAAAATCGGCGCGTGAATGCGGGGATATATTGCTTCAATTGGAAAAAGCTCAAAGCAATTTTACCCAATCTCCAGAGTAATAACGATCAGCAAGAATATTACATTACCGATGCAGTGAATTTTCTCTCGCCAGTAATGGTGTACGATGTCCCTGACGATCGAGAGATTTTAGGCATTAACGATCGTCGTCAATTAGCCGATGCTTATCAGATCCTCCAATCGCGGATCAAAGACCACTGGTTGGCTGCAGGAGTAACAATTATCGATCCTGACAGTGTGACGATCGATGATACCGTTCAGATTGGTGTTAATACAATTATCGAACCCCAAACCCATCTACGCGGACAGACATCCATCGGTACTAGCAGTCGAATTGGCCCTGGGAGCTTAATTGAAAATAGTCATGTCGGGAACAATGTGACTGCAATGTATTCAGTCATAGTTGATAGTTCGATCGGCAATAGTGCCACAATTGGGCCATTCGCACATATTCGCCAACAGGTAGAGGTCGGCGAATCTTGCCGAGTTGGCAACTTTGTGGAGTTGAAAAAAACAACCCTCGGAGCCAAGACTAATGTGGCACATTTGTCCTATCTAGGTGATACCACTGTGGGCGAACAAGTCAATATCGGCGCGGGGACGATTACAGTTAACTATGATGGCAAGCACAAACACCAAACGACGATCGGTAGTTTTACGCGCATCGGCTCTAACAACACATTAATTGCCCCACTCACAATTGGTGCTCAAGTGACAACAGCAGGAGGTTCTACAATTGTGAGTAACGTACCAGATGACTGTCTGGCGATCGCCAGGTCGCATCAGACGATTAAACCTGGTTGGCGACCAAATTGGGCTAAATAAGCGGGCGTTGCTGAATCAGGGGATAAAAGAGTGGATGGATCGATGTGCCTGAGATTTAGCATTTTGCAAGAGCAGTAAATCACACCTCAAATCAGCAACGTCAATAATTACAGTAATTCAACTCAACCACGCTCGGTGGTGAGTTGCTTTATACATTTTTGACATACCTCCTCGTCCCAGAGGAGCTAAGCATCTTGAGAAAAAGAACAAGCGATCGTGCTAATATTATTCGAGCAAAAAGTTACACCGATCGAGCACCATAACCAGCAAGAAAGTAAAATTATTTTACCTGCTCTGATGACTAACGGTGATGTCGATCGAACATCATCGATCGATGATGTACGCTCTGGAGTAGGCTCGGAACTACTAGCGATCGTAATTACTAAGTCCTCAGACCGATCGAGCTTGAGATTCGATGCCCCAAAAGCCTTTCCCGTCGGTAATAGCTGTTGAGAGCGACGACTAGATTCTAACGAAGATAATTTACAATAATTGTGTTGTAGCATAAATAATTACCAATATCAGCAACTAATTCGGGGCAGTGGACTTTAAGAGGTAGGGGTAAGCTAAGTTACGATAATCTTTGAGGTTAGCTCTTCTTTTTGCAGCTTTTAGGCGGATCTCAATCTAAATTTGACGGTAACTTTAGATCGAGTTTAATTTCAATATTCAACCGATTGCAAGTAAATTACGATACCGATTCTCTTTCAGAGAGGCTACGCCAACGACACAATCGAACCAGACCTTACACTTATTTGATAATGCACTCTAATGATATTTAATCCCAAAGTTTATCAAAATCAATCCGAGGATTCTCTGAGGTATGTAAATACATAGTTGCATACCTCAGTATTTATACTGGAAATTAGTATAACTCATTACAGCAATTAGTCTAAATTTATCTGCTAATTTACCTGATGTAATTTGAGTCTAGATCGATTCAAGCTACCTGAATACAAGAGTTTTATCGATGCGATCATCGTAGCCGTAGGCAGATTGTGCGCTCGTGAAGTATTATTAACAGTTCGGAGTGAAGACAATTAACTTAGCTCGATCTCTGTACTTAGAGTCGATCGAGACGATCGGTAGACGATCGATCGTAGGATTGGAGATGCGAAAATAGACAAAACAGAAATCAAGCAACTTGCACCGATCTTAACTGGAATGGTTGGTATCTGCTCGAGCGAAGAGTCAAGCACCCAAGCACTGCTGCATGCACCTACCAGAAATCACTAATTTAGTCTGCTTTACCTGCTAATTCTCTACCCTAGAATCGATGAATCGTAGCTTCTGGATTATTGCCATCATTAATTTTATTAACGCACTGAGTTTTACGATCCTGATTCCGACTATTTATGAATATGGCAGAGAATTCAATCTGAGCGATATTGAAACCAGCTTTTTATTTGCGATATTTTCGATCGCTCAATTCTTTGCTACGCCAGTTCTGGGTAAGTTATCCGATCGATTTGGCAGAAGACCACTATTGATTGTCAGTTTAGCTGGAACGGTGATTGGTAATTTGCTGGCTGGCACAGCACCCAACGCCATCATACTATTCTTCGCGCGGTTTCTCGATGGAGTGACTGGCGGTAATGTTTCAGTCGCTCAAGCAGTAATTTCTGATATTACAACTCCAGAAAATCGAGCTAAAGGTTTTGGGATCTTTGGAGCATCTTTTGGACTAGGATTTATTATCGGCCCTGTCTTAAGTTTAGTCGCTCAACAGAGATCGTTAGGCACATCATTTTTACTTGCAGCAGCAGTTGCTGCGATCGCCTTAATTATCACCATCTTTTTATTACCCGAAACCTTAGATATCAAAGCAGATTCCAGTAAAAATATTTTCGATCTGGGATTGCGAGATTTAGTCAGAGGATTAACCTTTCCCCGCTTGGGAATTCTCTTTATTATCAATTTTTGTGTGGGGACGACATTCACATTATTTACATTTGCTTTTCAACCATATTATCTGAAGGTATTACAACAAAATACTAATTCATTAACTCTATTATTTCTCGCTATTGGTATCGCTGGGGTATTAGTCCAGCTCCAAGGTGTGAAGATTGCGACTAAATACATGAGTTTGGTAAATATTCTATTTTTTGGACTCTTTTTTCGGAGTTTATCTTTTGTCTTGATGCCAGTAATCCCTGATATTCATTACTTCCTGATTGTAAGTATTATCTTTGCTTTGTCTAATTCGCTAGTTCAACCAATGATTAGTACGCTCATATCCTTAAATACTAGTCCAGAAGAACAAGGTAAAATGTCAGGCTTGAATGCTTCATATTTAAGTGCGGCTAATGCGGTTGGACCGATCATTGCCGGGTTGATGGTAAACGAAGAATATCCCCTGACATATGGCTATCCATTGTACATAGCCGGAATTTTTACTTTTATCGTTTTATTCTTTGCCATGCACTACCGTCGGAAATATACTCCTCATAGCATTTCCTAATCTAGAGTCGATAGCGCATCACAAGTCAAATTATTCTTGACTGAAAGTTTTTATCTGCCAGTAAACTAAAACTGATGTAAATGCAAGTAATACTACTGCCGCTGCCGCTGCATAACCAAAATCGAATTGGGCAAAGGCTCGATCGTAAATATAATATACCAATAAGTTAGTAGAATTGAGCGGCCCGCCACCTGTAATTACATATACTTGCTCGAAACTTTTAAGTGTAAAAATTGCGGTGGTAATTGCCGCAAAAATTGTAGTAGGCTTAATTCCTGGCAATGTTACATACCAAAACTGCTGCCAACTATTTGCCCCATCTAACTCGGCGGCTTCATATCTACTGATGGGAATAGTTTGTAATCCAGCTAAAAATACGACCATATTAAAACCAATTTGTTTCCATATGCTCAAGATAATTAATACTGGCATTGCCCATAAGGTATCACTCAACCATTGAACTTTACCAACGCCAAAATTACCTAATAAACTATTAACTGCTCCATCGGTTTGAAATAACCACCGAAATCCCAATCCAGCCGCAACTAATGAAACGATCGAGGGAATAAAATAGATCGTCCGAAATGCACCTGTAAATGGTAAATTACGATTGAGTAATACAGCTAAGCCTAGAGAAATAACCAGACTCGGAACTACAGTCCCGATCGTAAAATAGAGAGTATTGAAGATAACTTGCCAAAAATCCGGAGTAAGTAGTAATCTGAGATAGTTATTTAAACCCACCCAATGCACACCCGATCGCGTAAAACTTCCGCCAGTAAAGCTCAAATATCCGAGATAACCGATCGGGAAAATTAGAAAAATACCTAATAGTATTAATGCTGGTGCTAAGAATATTCCAGCCGCAACTTCTTCTCGATCGATTAAAAGATTGAATCGATTAATGAAATTAGTAGATTGACGGTTGTTATTAGTATTCATATCGTGTCAAACTCGATCTAATAAATTGACTTAGTAGTTAGTGCTAGAAACAATAATACTTATTCCCTATTCCCCTAAATCTAATCGTGGACGGATTTTTAAACTTACATAAATTGGCAGATTGGACTTCTCATGATTGTGTCGCCAAAGTGCGACGGATTTTGCAGACGAAAAAAGTGGGACATGGCGGGACATTAGATCCGGCGGCGGTGGGAGTGTTGCCGATCGCGATCGGCAAAGCCACTCGACTCTTACAATATTTACCAGAGGGGAAAGCTTATCGCGCGATCATTCGGTTGGGCATGCAAACCACTACTGATGACTTAGAAGGAGAAATTATTTATTCTGAGCCAGCGCAGAATGTGACACTCGATCGAGTTAGATCTATTATCCCTCAATTTATCGGTAAGATTATGCAAACTCCACCGATTTATAGTGCTATTAAAGTTGATGGGCAGCGATTATATAAGTTAGCACGATCGGGTGAAACTAGTGAAACGGTAGAAGTGCCAACACGAGAGGTTCAGATCGATGCGATCGATCTGCTCAAGTGGACACCAGGAGACTTTCCCGAGGTGGAGGTGCAAATTACTTGTGGTGGCGGGACGTATATTCGCTCGATCGCCCGCGATCTGGGCGATCGGCTAGGAACTAAAGGCGTTTTGGTCTTTCTAGAACGAAATGCTAGTTGTGGCTTCCAGTTGGCAAATAGCATCACTCTAGAAGAGTTGGAGCGACAGCAGCAAGCAGGGATATTTATGCCAGTTTCGCCCAATCTCGGCTTGGCACATTTACCCGCTCTCACGCTGGCAGATGAGAGTTTAGTTAAGTTCTGGAGTCAGGGACGACGATTGTCTGTTGACACACTAACGATCGCACCCTCGATCGATCTTAACTCGATCGGTTATGCCAGAGTTGTCTTTCAAGACTGCTGCTTGGGAATTGGTGAGATTCGGCAAACCGCTCTAGGACATGAATTAGTCCCGCAGACGGTGTTAATCTAAATTTAAAGACTCGATCGAATTACCTTTCAATTAAATCTTTATTGGCTAATTTAAATCTCACATTTCGCTAGTCCAAGCACTCGAAAATGGATAAAGTCGAGCTTAGAGGATGTCTGAAAAGTCGAAATAATCGCCTGAAAGCCTATTTTGCTGTTGGTAACTTAGTGATGCAATCCTCATCTTCTCGTTGAACAGGTGACTTTTCAGAGGGAGAGCCAAACAGGACTTCCCGCTGCGCCTCAACAATCTTCTTTGCAGCGCAAGCGTCGGCAATTGCAGCTTCAGCCTGTTTCATATCCTCACTGTTAGCTTGCTCTATTTTCTCCCCCTTGCAACCCCCTAAGATAACGAGTCCGGCTGCCAATAACATAAAAGTTGCAACAAAATTATTTTTCATATTGGTTACTACAAAAACATCGATTGGTGAAAAGATACCCACAACTATAGTCCTAATCACATAGCTGTGTAGTAACTTTACTTACAAATTACACTATCACAATTTTTCCGCTGCTAGCAAATTAGCAAATAGATCTTAGATTTTCTTCATGATTAATGTCTAAGCTTCGACAGAATCGTAGTACAAACACCCTCGATCGATCTTAACTCGATCGGTTATGCCAGAGTTGTATTTCAAGACTGCTGCTTGGGAATTGGTGAAATCCAGCCAACCGTTCTAGGACATGAATTAGTCACACAGACGGTGTTAATCTGATTTTAAAGACTCGATCGATTAAATGGTAAAGTTGTGAAAATTATGTATCTATGATT
The DNA here is from genome assembly GCA_046051065.1 of Cyanobacteriota bacterium. Classification (GTDB taxonomy): domain Bacteria; phylum Cyanobacteriota; class Cyanobacteriia; order Cyanobacteriales; family Chamaesiphonaceae; genus Chamaesiphon. The sequence continues at coordinate 39 of JBJOOY010000258.1, read as the reverse complement.
TATGCGCCGCGATACAATTTTCTATCAGCTATTTCGTCA
>JBJOOY010000257.1:0-5290 GCA_046051065.1 Cyanobacteriota bacterium | reverse complement strand
ATAACTAACAAAAATTATGATTGACCATACAGGCATAAATGTTAGCAATTTTGAGAATAGTAAAGATTTTTATACCAAAGCTTTAGCTCCGCTGGATTATAAATTAATCACAGAATTTGGTGATGCGATGGCAGGTTTTGGGATCGAGGGAGAAGCAGATTTCTGGATGATGCGGGGAGAAGTTAACACACCGAGAATTCATATTGCTTTTCGTGCTCAAACCCGCGAAATGGTTCAAGCATTCCATACAGCAGCTTTAGCAATCGGCGGTCGAGATAATGGTGCGCCAGGTTTACGGCCTCAATATCACTCCAATTATTATGCTGCCTTTGTTTTCGATCCAGACGGACATAATATTGAAGCTGTATGTCATACCTGAACTAGATCGAGTGAAGTATGAACGCCAAAACATCAGTTTTGGGTTTGTCCAGAACACGTATCGTCTGAGGAAACAGGAATAACTCGATGAAATTGTCAGCACCAACCGCAAAAACGCTCGATTACAGTCAAGCAAATGCTTCAGATCCATTCGTGCCAAATCCGGCTGTTCTAGCTAGCTCCGGCTGGGATAGTCTCCATGTTGAACTTCATCATCAACCCCAGTTTGAGGTTGCCGAGCATCAACATACGATGCACGTTATCGCTTGTGGACTGCCAACTTCACTATCTGCTGGTGAATTTGCTATCGGCGATCGCTGGTTGGCTGGTAAGCGGGAAACAGAACGGCGACAATTGGGCGATATTGCCATCATTCCGGCAGAAATCGCCCATCGCTGCAATTGGAATACTACCGTGCAGTTTGGTATTTTAGCGATCGAACCCACACTACTTCAACACATCGGTCAAGACTGGATAAATCCCGATAAAATCGAGCTAAGACCTCAGTTTATGAGCGAACGAGACGATCTAATTCAAAGCATGTTTGCTACTTTGAGTGCGGAAGCAGCAACGGGTGGAATCGGCAGCAATTTACTCATAGATAGCCTCAGAACGACGCTAGCAATTCATTTGCTCCGCAACTATTGTACGACATTACCAAGGCTTTCTAGCTATGCTGATGGGCTATCTGGTGCCAAATTAGTGTTAGTCAAGGAATATATCAATACACATCTCGACCTAGATTTGAAGCTGACTGAATTGAGTTCGATCGCTCAAATTAGCCCCTATCATTTCTTACGTTTGTTTAAGAAAAGTGTGGGAATTACACCCCATCAATACATTTTACAGCAGCGGATCGATCGAGCAAAATACCTATTAAAGTCCAGCACTCTGGATATTTCTGAGGTTGCATTCAGGGTAGGTTTTTGCGATTCCAGTCATCTTACTCGATGTTTCAAAAGCATCGTGGGCAAAACACCCCGCCGATGGCGACAACTCTAAGCGCAACAATATCCCAAAACTGAGCAACTTTTTTCTAGCGTACTGACTCGCGATTTTTTTAAACTATCGATAGTTGTTTCGCTTTACCAAAGATGCCACAGATTCAAGCAATGACGATTCCGCTTTGGGGATTGGTAATATTCATCGGCTGGACGATCGCGATTGTCTGTCTCCTGCTCACAGTTAGAATTCGGCATCTAGCAGCGGGTGGTGCGGTGCAAGATTTTGGCACTCAAAATGACAAAAGTTTGCTGTGGCGACTGTATCGAGTTCAATCTAACTTGGTTGAAAATTTACCGTTGTATTTAGGGGTGGTGTTCTTGTTGACGGTGCGAGGAATTTCTGGAACGGCAATTGATGTTCTGGTTATTGCGTATATTTCATTTCGGTTAATCCACTCAGCGATCCATATTGCGGGATTGAATCCAACGTTTCGAGTAATATGTTTAGCGATTCAGTTCGGTTGTCTAATTGCGTTAACAACATTAGCAATTATGAGTTAAACCTCAGCACACTTACAAATAGCTTTGATATGAATCGTTTACAAGGAAAGCGGCTACTAATTACGGGCGGTACGACAGGAATTGGACTGGAGACAGCCAAGCAATTTTTGTTAGAAGGTGCGCGTGTGGTTATTACTGGACAGAATCCAGATACATTAGCTCAAGCCCAGCAAGAACTGGGTAAAGAGGTAATTATTATCGAGAGCGATGCAGGTAAAGTTGACGAGCAACAGCGATTGGTAGCAGAAATAGAGCGAGTTTTTGGTCAGATTGATGGTGTATTTATTAATGCGGGAATTGCTATTTTTCAACCGATCGAGCAGTGGGATGAAGCAGCATTCGATTGCCAAATTGCAGTTAACTTTAAAGGCCCTTATTTTCTCATCCAAAGCTTATTACCAATTCTGGCAAATCCCACATCGATCGTGCTGAATACTTCAATTAACGCTCATATTGGGATGCCAAACTCTAGCGTCTATAGTGCGAGTAAGGCGGCAATGATTTCACTCGCAAAAACGCTATCTGGCGAACTAATCGAGCGCGGGATTCGGGTCAACGCAGTCAGTCCAGGGCCGATAGCTACACCAATACTCGGCAAGTCTGGTTTGCCTGTAGAGATTCTCCAGCAGGTCGCCGAGATGCTGCGCGCTCAGATCCCATTAAAACGGTTTGGCGATCCGATCGAAATAGCCAAGGCAGTGGTGTTCCTTATCTCTGATGAATCATCTTTCATGCTGGGTAGCGAGATGATTATTGATGGTGGCACGAGCACTTTATAGTTTCAAGTTCGATCGTTTTATGTGAGGGTGAGAGGATCGATTAAGATCTAATTCGATCGTCTCAATCTAGCTTCATTCAAAATATTACTGTAAATGTTTCTGACGATATATTTAAAGTAAAAATCTTTGAGGAGATACCAGTGAACTTAACCATTCAACAAATCTTGCCAGCAGACATTGCGTTAATGTCCGCTCTTCTGACAACCTTTGGTGAGGCGTTCGATGAGGTGGAAACCTATAGTGGTCATCGTCCCAGTACAGATTATCTGCGACAACTACTCAAGAGCGACTACTTCATTGCGATCGCGGCATTAAAAGCAGGTGAGGTCGTTGGTGGACTCACGGCTTACGAGCTGAAAAAGTTCGAGCAAGAGCGCAGCGAGATTTATATCTATGATCTGGCTGTGGCAGCAGCACACCGACGGGAGGGGATTGCAACGGCATTAATTCAGAAGCTGAAGGAAGTAGCCACATTACGCGGAGCTTATGTCATTTTCGTCCAGGCGGATCTGGGCGACGATCCAGCCATCGAACTTTATACCAAGCTGGGAATTCGCGAAGATGTGTTGCACTTTGACATTGCAGTCGATGGCGGCAATGATACTGCCTAAAACCGATCTGAGTAGTAATTTTCAAGAATTGAGGTCAATTTTTTACAATCTTGCTAGATCCTGTCTGCGTCATAATTAGCGATCGAATGCAGTTTATCTTTCGTGCCAAAACTCGATGAAAATTACAGCTTCTGCACTGTCATTTAACGTTGAAGATGTCACGGCATCCGCTAATTTCGTCAAACAATATTTTGGCTTTAGTGAAGAAATGTCAGTAACTATGAATTTTTTAATTCGTCCTTTGATGCTTGAAGATGAGTCGATCGTCTGGAAGATGTTGCGATATGCAGCCCATGAATCTTCGATCGAATCGGTTCGACAGCAGCCATATTTAGCTCGTTATGCCTTAAATTGGGGCAGAATTGGCGATCTTGGTTATGTTGTTTCGATCGACGATAAAAGTCCTATTGGTGCGGCTTGGCTGCGGTTGTGGCTGGGGGAAGATAAAGGGTTTGGTTATGTCAACGATGAGATTCCAGAGTTGGCAATCGCTGTTTTGCCAAATTATCGCGGACAAGGTATTGGTGCTAAGTTATTGACGCAAATTTTAGCCCCAGCGAAGATAAAGTATCCAGCCGTAAGTCTGAGTGTTCGGGCAAATAATCCGGTTGTGCAACTGTATGAGCGGACAGGATTTATCAAGGTTCCAGGGAGCGAAGTTGTGAATCGAGCGGGTGAAGTATCGTTTAACATGGTGTATGAGTTTAGATGATGCTAGTACATGCTATTAACTGAAGTAGAGCGAACTGTGTTTTGTATTAAATCAATATCCAAGGTTTCACGATCGGGTTTTCTCCGATCGTGAAATTAGTGTGGATTCTCGTTCTCAAAGAGGCTACGCTAACAAATTTATTAGACTCGCATTCTACAAAATCTGCCGAAATGCAACTTCGTACTGACTTTTCATATACAAATTGCCCGTATGAGCCTGCCACAACATGTGAATTTCGGTTTTCATGGACAGTTTTTGGGGAGAAACCAGTCTAACCGAAGGTTGCATTCACAACAGATGAAATCGTGCTGATGTCCAGACGATCGATTGCTCTGGCTAGACCAGTAATATTACACATACAGGTTTCACAGTCCATCTCATCGCGGAGAATGCACTTACCAACGCTGTCGCCATTGAAGTTCAAGCTCTCTACTCGGTTAGCCACCGAGCAGTCTGCGGGACTGTGAATAATGTGCTCTTCGTCAAACAGAAACTCATTCACCATCGGCTGATTGAAGGGGAATAATTGCCAGCCATACTTCTGAGCAGCAGCCACGATCGCCTGCTTGAGCTGTTGACGATCGATCGGTGTAAATGCCACCGGATCGGTTTTAGACGCGGCTGTGGTGCCAGAAACCACGATTCCGCGCAGCTTTTCGATGTTGGCAACCAGCCAGTCTACGGTTTCGGAAAATTGGTCGATCGCCGATCTGGTCAGGGTCAGATGTATATACGCACCGCGTTCGGATCGATCGATATTCCGGGCGATCGCGGCGGTCATTCCGGTTAATTCTTTGTAGCGATGGTTGGCAAAGAAGCCCAGCGGATCTCGCGCCTGATTATGCGCCTCTGGCAACCCATCCAGGCTCACGAAGACGCTGACCGATCGCGGCAATGATGGCAGCTTAATTGAGCCGTTAGTCACTACCCAGACTACCGGAAATAATGCCGCAGCTTGCTCGATCGCTTTAGGTGCGAGGGCAGGTTCTCCACCAACAAGCGTGACATGGACGATGCCTTGTCGGTGCAGCCGCTCTAACGTTTCAAATACCTGTGCTTCTTTACGTTCGCGATCGGGTTTGGATAGTTGTAAATATCCCTGTAACCGATCGCGTTGCGTCCATTCTGGTGGGTAAACATAGCAATAGTGACACCCTGCATTACAGCGATCGGTGATTTCGATCGATGCAGCAAATTTGGTGCTGCTACCCCGCAGTAGATGTGATGCCACGGTTGCGGTTGCCTGCGCGATCGTTACGGTGCGCTGAAGCTTCTCGTTGAGGGAATAAGACGGTTGATAAGGCA
>JBJOOY010000256.1:0-3253 GCA_046051065.1 Cyanobacteriota bacterium | reverse complement strand
TCAATATCTTCATCTAGATGATATTTTTGGGCAATTTTAACTAAATATTGACGTTCTTCTGGTTGGATTTTACCATCGAGCCAAGCTACACCAATTAAAATTTTCACCAGAAATCTTGCCTGAGGTTTAGTATACATAGTAAGTAGCTTTGGGAATAGGGAATAGGGAATAGGGAGTAGGGAGTAGGGAGTAGGGAATCTCGATCGTTAATTATCGATCGAGCTGAAGGAATTGAGAAAAAACTCTAAACTTAAGATATATGCTGTAGCTTTAAATATTCTATCTTCCCTAATTCTATGCCGATCGCTGCTGACATTGCTGCTCGATTTCCTGCCGATACGTTTGCCAATCTCAGTCGAGCCGATCGGCTGTGGCAAAATTTGCGTCAGGGACAGATTTCGTCACGAGAAATGGTCGTTTCCAGCGATGAATTTTTAAAAACTATCGAAGTGGATATCGCGATCGCGGGTGGTACGCTAGGAATTATCTTGGCTACTGCGCTCCAACTGCGGGGATTACAAGTAGCTGTGATCGAACGAGGGGAACTCAAGGGACGAGTTCAGGAGTGGAATATCTCACGGGCGGAATTAGCAGTATTAGTAGAGCTAGAATTGCTATCTGAAGCAGAATTAGCGATCGCCATCGCGTCAGAATATAATCCAGCGCGGATTGCGTTGCCGCAGATGCCAGATATTTGGGTGCGAGATGTATTGAATATTGGCGTAGATCCAGTATACTTACTGGCTACCCTCAAAGCAAAGTTTCTGGATCGTGGGGGCAAATTACTAGAATTTACACCTTGCGATCGAGTGACAATTCATCCCAATGGGGTGGAAATTAATGCTGGAACTGGGAAATTAACTAGTAAGTTATTTATCGATGCCATGGGGCATTTTTCTCCCTTAGCAGCCCAAGCGAGAGCAGGGGTTAAGCCGGAGGGAATTTGTCTGGTAGTGGGGAGTTGTGCGACGGGATTCGATCGAAATCAGACTAGCGATCTGTTTGCGGCGATTACCCCGATTCAGCATCAGTGTCAGTACTTTTGGGAAGCTTTTCCCGCCCGCGATGGACGCACCACATATCTATTTACCTATTTAGATGCTCATCCTGACAGATTTAGTCTCGAATTTTTATTCGCGGAATATCTCCGGCTATTGCCTGAATATCAACAGGTAGAATTAGCCCAACTAAATTTCCTCCGGTGTCTATTTGGTTGCTTCCCTGCCTATCGTAATAGTCCGCTCAAGACATCGTGGGCACGAGTGTTGCTAATTGGCGATAGTAGTGGGAGTCAATCACCCGTTAGCTTTGGTGGATTTGGGGCAATGATGCGACATTTAGCGCGATTGACAGACGGGATTGAAATGGCGATCGAGGCTGATGCGCTCAGTCAGACGGATCTGCAATTATTACAACCTTACCAGCCAAATATTGCCGTCACTTGGATGTTTCAACGAGCAATGAGCGTTGGCATCGACCAAAAAGCACATCCAGATCGGATTAACGATTTACTAGCAGCGGTATTTCGATCGATGGAATATTTGGGCGATGATGTTTTACGCCCTTTTCTTCAGGATGTCGTCCAATTCTCCGCTCTTTCTCGCACCTTATTTCAAACCTCTATTACCAGTCCGCAAGCAGTAATCCCGGTTGTTCCACATGTTGGTATAATTACACTGTTGGATTGGCTGATTAACTACATCAACCTGGGTGCATACAGTGGAATTTATCCGATCGGTAAATTACTGATGCCGTTAGTCGATCGACTGCCATCACGACAAAAATATATTTATCAGCAGCGCTTGCAAGCGTTACGATATGGTTCTGGTCGAGATCTTGCTTGATGTAACTGTTTGGTAAGTGCATTTTCAATTGTTCGCACTCTTGTCTCCCTTTTCGCGTCGGGGAACCCGACAGGCGGGAGCCGCTCCTTCCCAAAATTAACAAGATCGACATTATGGTAAATATTCACGATCTATTTTTTGCCGAAATCGATCGACCCGATGCACAGATCGATCTAGCCAAAGCTGCATTACATATCGCTCAACTTGAGTATCCAGATTTAGATATCGATCGATATTTAACAGAATTAGATCGAATGGCGCAAGCGGTTGCACGAAAATTGCCAGAGATGCAATATCCGCTCAAAGTCATTCACAGTATCAATCAATATTTATACGAAGATCTAAATTTTCATGGTAACGAGTTAGATTATTATAATCCGCGCAATAGCTTTCTCAATGATGTGATCGATCTGCGGACAGGGATTCCGATTACATTATCATTAGTTTATCTAGAAGTTGCCAAACGAATTAACTTTCCCATGATCGGCATTGGCATGCCAGGACATTTTATCATTCGCCCTAACTTTAAAGATGCAGGGATATTTGTCGATGCTTTCGATCGGGGTGAAATTCTATTTGTTGAAGACTGTAGGCAGAAATTAATCGATCTCCATCAACAGGATATTCCCTTTCTATCGCCTGAAATGCTCCAACCAATCACCAACCGTCAGTTTCTGTTCAGGATGTTAAATAATCTGCAATTAATTTATCTCAATCAACCAGATTTCAATCGGGCATTGGTGATTAAGGATTGGATTGAATCTATTATCGCCATCGATCGAGGGTAAACAGATTACAATCGATCGAGTAATCCTTTTAGCTAGAGTAAGGCGATGCTCGACTGGAGCCGCCACCAGATCGAGTAATGTCTAAATCGAACGGATTGCCGCCCACTACTGCAATCGAAGTTACCACTCATACGATCCTGCGGGAGCTATTGCGACATCAAACCACGATCGTCGATTGGAACCATTATTTAACGATGGCTCGATTGGTGGGAAGAGCGTTACGCCTGTCTAAATCTGTCCTAATTCAGACGGGTGTAGCCACTCATCGACGAGAGGGCAAATATCGGCTGAGTTATTTGATTCCCGCCTTAATCTGGGAGCAAGCTGTCACGATTGTGATTCCCACCGCCTGTCAATCGCACTTACTTACCACCGAATTACCGCAAATCCAGGCATGGCTGGGAACGAATAAACCAGTCTACTGTAGTCAAGTACCACCACTACCAGAATTTAACGGATTGTGGATCACAGATCCGCAATCTTGGTTGCAGCGGCAACTACAGCAGCCAATCGCCATAGAACACAATCCCACGATCGTCGATCGAGCCGATGAATTAGAACATTGGGCACAAGAATTACTCACAGTCAGGTTAAATCCTGAAGATTGGACTAGCTTGCAAA
>JBJOOY010000255.1:0-3925 GCA_046051065.1 Cyanobacteriota bacterium | reverse complement strand
CATTATGCCCCGTTAAACCCATGCAAACTTCTTGGTAGTTAGGATTTGGGGTGATCCCTGCTGCATAACCCACAGCGGTAAGATATACGCCTTCTGGCAACTGCCAGAATTTACGTTCTGCACCCCAAAAACAACCCATTCCAAACATGGCTTGTTCTAAATGTGCGGGATACGGTGGATTGAAGGGATGACCATTAACAAAATGTGTCGCGGGGAGAGGCATTTTGGTTGCTCTACCTGGTAAGGCATTTTCTTTAGAGGGGATGGTTAACTTTTTACCACCAAAAATGTTAAATATCATAATTTTAGGGTGTTAAGATCGGCTGTTTTACAGCTACAATGTTTTGCCTGCAATGATTTGGGAGGATCGATGTATATTGATTTTAGCAGATCTGCCTTTGGGCAGGGATGAGGATTGATGCGTATTTTGCGACTTGACAAGTCAATCGAATTTAGCTCATTGTAATGAAGACGCACAATTAAACAGCTAAATCGCTACTTTGGCATCTCCAAATGGCATTAAAATTAATTTACTAACGGTAACTGTGTGTATTGGCGAAACACTTTACTTGTAGCAAAATCTGATCAATACTAATATACTAAAGTTTTCACCAACCTACACCAAGAGTAACTATGGGCAAAAAGTCTGAAGTAAAAGAATCGAGCCTGTTGTACCAACGTTTGAAAACCGCATTACACGACGGGATTAAGGTCTGGTTTGAAACTCGCGACAAAAGTTACTTTGGTATTCCGATCGGTCTCGATCGAGATTTTGTAGAAGTATTAATTTTAGTACCGGGAAGTGAAGAAGAGTCAGCAGAATATAGTTTTCAAAGGGTAACCTGGATCGTGCGATTATCTTCGATTTCAGCGATCGCTTACCCTTCAGAATACTGGTCGATCGATCGATTGGATAGTCTTTTGAATAAATCTGTTTTAAATACCGATCTTTAGTCTAGCTCCAACCGCGATCCGATCGTCAAGCCAAATAGAACCAGAGCCGATTAATAATTACTGCCATTAGTTTGACGATCGATCCAATCGTTTAATTTTCTAGCTAGAACTCGGACATTTGGCTCTCTAATCATCTCATAATGATCGCCAGGAATATCCTCACATTCAATTCCACCACTGACTAAATTTTTCCAGCCTAGTTCAGGATAAAGATCTCGATAAAGAGACTGAGATTCGCTCCTAAATATGGTAACTTTCCCCGGATAAACCTGGGGGATATAATCTTGCTGTGCCTGGATATTGCAATCTAAAACATTTAATATTTCTGGTGATAACATTTCGATCTTAGACAAATTGGCAATGAGGTTATCTCGATAACTCATTTTCTTCTGAAATAGAGTATTAATTTTACTGATACAATATTTCAATTTCTCTAATAATTCTAGTTGACGAAGTTTATTTAAATGAATTTCCAAATATTCAGGAAATGATTTATTGACCTCCCTTAATATTGAAGCTCTTGTATCCAATAATCCCAATAAATCTACTTTTTCACCTTGGCGATATAATTGCTGTGCCATCTCAAAAGCAAGCAATCCACCAAATGAGTAACCAATTAATAAATAAGGGCCATGCGGTTGAACAGTCTGAATTTCCTTGATAAAGTGGCTCGCCATTTCTTCAACGCGATCGATTAGTTTTTGCTTACCATCTATGCCTTGGGCTTGCAGCCCATAAATCGGTCGATCTTGATTTAGATAACCAGCTAAAGAATAATACTCTAAAATATTACCGCCAACTGGATGGATACAGAATAAAGGTGGTTTATGCCCACCTAATTCGATCGGTACCAATGATGACCAAGATGATGTAGATTCTTTTTGCCGGAGCACTTCTGCAAGTTCAGCAATTGTTGGTGATTGCAAAATACTAGATAAAAATAAATGTTTACCCCAAATCTTTTCCACTTCAGTAATTAACAGTAAAGCAATTAAAGAATGTCCACCTAGCTCAAAAAAATTATCTTTAATTCCGATGGGTTTTACTCCTAATATTTTTTCCCAAATCTTAATTAATTGAAGTTCTAGAGTGTCACTAGCAGCTACAACTGTAAAATTATTTCGATCGGGTAATGGCAGTTTCTTGCGATCGACTTTATTTGTCGGTGTCAGTGGTAAAGCATCTAAGATTACGAATGCCGATGGCATCATATAGTCTGGTAATTTTGCTTTCAGAAACGAGCGCAGCTCTGCGATTTGAAATTGTTGATTAGCGACAACATACGCAATTAAAACTTGCTCGTCTGCTTGTTCCTCTTTCCCAATCACGGCTGCTTGATGGACATCTGGATATTCAGTGATGACAGTTTCTATTTCTTCAATTTCGACCCGCATTCCGCGAATTTTGACCTGGAAATCTTGACGACCGACGATTTCTAAATTTCCATCCGATCTGTAACGAGCTAAGTCTCCAGTTTTATACAGTCGTTCTCGATCGGGTGAAAATGGGTTGGAAATAAACTTCCGATCTGTCAATTGGGGGTTATTAAAATATCCTCGTGCCAAATTCATCCCAGCAACATATAATTCGCCTGTTTCTGTTGCTGCCACGGGCTGAGATTGATCGTCGAGAATATATAATTTATTATGTGGGTATGCAACACCAACAGGGATATATCTTTGCTCTCGATCGACCTCAATTGAAACTGGATATGCAGATACACCAATAGTTTCTGTTTGACCATAGACATTAACAATATCTAGTGGTTGTTTAAATTCGCTGCGAATATTTCTCAATAATTGAGCGGTTAGTAGTCCGCCTGAAAATATCAATAGCCTAAGTTGAGACTGAATGAGTTGCGATCTCCTCTGTGAATCTATACTATCTAGACTCATCAGCACGTAATTCCAAACGGATGCTACCGTATCAAAAATGGTAACTTTTTCTGTTTGGATAAACTTAAGTAAATCGATCGGATTGGTCAAGATTTTCTTGGGAACGATCGCTACTGTTGCACCTTGAGCTAAAGGTAAAAATAACTGCCTGATTGAAGAAGAAAAAGCAAACGATGCGGAATGTAAATAAACATCATTAGCTGCGATCTGAACCACCTCGCCGATCGCATCTAGATAACATTCGATTTGAGCGCGAGTAACCTGCACGCCTTGTGGCTTGCCTGTAGAGCCAGAGGTGTACATAATATAAGCAAGATTTTCTGGGGTTGCAGCAATCGGCGCTAACTCTTCACTTCCTGTTGCTATTTCTGACCATTGTGTATCGATCGATAGTAAACAAATGTTTTGATCGTCAATTTTTGGCAATAATTGTGATTGAGTGATAATTAGCTGAATTTTTGTTTCTGCAACGATCGTATCCAATCGATCTTGAGGAAAGCCTGGATCCAGTGGCACATAAGCTCCACCAGCTTTTAGTATCCCCAAGATGGCAATTACGATATCTAAAGACCGCTCTACATAAATACCCACCAATACTTCAGGTTTAACCCCTTGCTTTCTTAAATAGTTTGCTAACTGATTAACTTTACTGTCAAGCTGTTGATAAGTTAATTCTTGTGTAATATATTTAATTGCAATTGCTGCTGGGTTTTGGTTCACATGAGTTTGTAAAAACCGATCGATCGACATTTGAATACACCTTAAATTCCTTAATTATCAAGATCGTTTAGATCTTTCCGAAGATCTGCTTGGGAGGATCGAGATTGTTAATAATTTTTGCACCTATTAGATTATTATACTACATTGATTTTGCTGATTATGTGAAAATTAGCTAGCTTGACCAGAGCAGATCTAACTTATATTCAAGCAGTTTAGCTACACTAAATCCTTGAACTAGAGAAGTTGTACATTTTAACCCATAAAGTATTTACCGATCTAGGGTGGGGTATATACTTATGTGCTTTAATTATATAGTCACATAGTTAAAAATTATTATTATTACTTTACTAATTGTT
>JBJOOY010000254.1:0-3080 GCA_046051065.1 Cyanobacteriota bacterium | reverse complement strand
TGATTGAATTACTTTCTGACGTAAGTCGTAACTATAGGGTTTGGGCATTTTTATCCATTTATCACTTCAACTACACACTATAACAGTATTATGTCCTAACCGCCTTGGCGGTTGCTATAATCTTCCACCAAAACCTACCCTCATCACTAAAATGAAACAGCCTGGGCAATCTAAAGAATAGGGAGACGATCGAATAATTCGATCTCGCCTCCCTATTTTAAATCTTTAGACCCGAATTTAATCTTTCGAGCCAGTCTGAGTTGTGGGTAAATTACATCATACCCATACCGCCCATACCGCCCATACCGCCCATACCACCCATACCACCCATGCCACCCATGCCGCCCATGTCAGGCATGGCAGCCGCTTGAGGCTCGGGTTTCTCGACAATGAGGGCTTCAGTCGTCAGGACTAATCCGGCGATCGAAACGGCATTTTGTAACGAAGAACGTACTACCTTAGCAGGATCGACGATACCTACAGCCAGTAAGTCTTCTAAGACGTTCGTAGCTGCGTTGTAGCCAATATTGTCAGCAGCAGCGCGAACTTGTTCGACAACTACGGAACCTTCAACACCAGCGTTGTTAGCAATTTGACGCAAAGGTGCTTCGAGTGCTTTAGAGATGATATTTGCACCAATTTTTTCTTCAGGATCGGTGAAACTTTTGGCAATCTCTTCAACCTTCTTGCAGAGGTGAATTAGAGTAGTACCACCACCAGGGACGATCCCTTCTTCTACCGCTGCTTTAGTTGCACTGAGTGCATCGTCGATCCGCAATTTGCGATCTTTGAGTTCGGTTTCGGTAGCTGCACCAACTTTAATTACTGCTACACCACCAGCTAATTTAGCGATTCTCTCTTGGAGTTTTTCGGTATCGTAAACGGAATCTGTCTCAGCTAGTTGTTGCTTGAGTTGAGTAACTCGTTTTTGGATATCGGCACTATTTCCGTCGCTGGAAACGATGATCGTATTCTCTTTGTCGATCGTGATTTTAGCCGCAGTACCTAACATTTCTAGGGTAGCAGTGTCTAAACTTAGACCGATTTCTTCGGAAATCATCTGTCCACCAGTCAGGATGGCAATATCTTGTAACATTGCTTTACGACGATCTCCAAAACTAGGAGCTTTAATTGCCGCTACACTCAGGACACCCCGTGCTTTATTGACAACGAGGGTAGCCAGAGCTTCACCTTCGAGATCTTCGGCGATAATTAACAGAGGTTTGCCAGCACGAGCGACTTTTTCCAGCACTGGAACTAAGTCTTGAATCGAGCTAATTTTCTTATCGGTAATCAGAATTAGGGCGTTTTCAAACTCAACGATCATTCGCTCCTGATCGGTGACAAGATAAGGTGAGAGATAGCCCCGATCGATCTGCATCCCTTCGACAACCTCTAATTCAGTCGTCAGCGATTTAGATTCCTCAACGGTAATTACCCCATCTTTAGTAACTTTATCCATCGCCGCCGAGATCATTTCACCGACTTCAGGATCGTTACCCGCTGAGACACTAGCTACTTGCGCGATGCCTTTCCCTTCAACGGGTTTAGCTAGTTTGGCAATTTCTAACACTAACTGTGTGACAGTTTTATCCATCCCACGTTTAATGCCGATAGGATTGCTACCAGCAGCAACGTTTTTCAAGCCTTCGCGAATCATTTCTTGAGCGAGGACGGTGGCTGTAGTGGTGCCATCTCCAGCCAAATCTTTAGTCTTAGACGCGACTTCTTGAATCAATCTCGCCCCAGTATTTTCTAAGGGGTCGCCTAATTCAATTTCTTTAGCAACGGTAATCCCATCATTGACGATCTGAGGAGCACCAAATTTCTTCTCTAATAAAACGTTTCGCCCTTTGGGACCTAAGGTAATCTTGACTGCATCTGCCAAGGCGTTGACACCCCGTTCGAGCGCGCGACGAGATTCTTCATTAAACGCGATGATTTTTGCCATATTATTTATTTAATTCATCTCTTCCAAAATTTAGCACTCTATGAGTAAGAGTGCTAAACGGATTGTGCTCTATCCGTGTGCGGTTTCCCGAACTATATGACTAATTCTTCCGATCAATCTAGTAATTCATCTGGCGATCGAATTTCACAGCCAACTATCGGCAAAATGACATTTGCGACTAAATTAGCCTATGGAGCAGGGGATGCGGGTGCAGCGATTACCTCAATTTTATTACTCTCATATCTATCACCCTTTCTCACGGATGTCGCTCATTTATCCCCAGGTTTAGCAGGGCAAAGTCAACTAGTAGGCAAAGTTTGGGATGCGGTTAACGATCCAATGGTCGGAGTATTAAGCGATCGAGGTAAGATATTTAGCGATCGAGTGAGACAACGGTGGGGACGACGTTATCCGTGGATGCTATGGGGGGCAATTCCCTTTGGGGTCTTTTTTCTGTTGCAATGGATTGTGCCATTTCCGGAAACCAATCAACTGGGTTTATTTGCCTTTTATACATTTATTTCGATCGGCTTTAATACCTTTTTCACGATCGTAAATTTACCATATACTGCCCTCACTGCCGAACTAACTCAGGATTATCACGAACGCACGAGTTTGAGTAGTTTTCGGTTTACTTTCTCGATCGGTGGGAGTATTATCGCCCTCTTAATTGCGCTGGTAGTTTTCCAACAACCTCAAGATCCCGCCACCAAATATCTGATGATTGGCACCATTTGTGCGATTCTGTCGGTATTTCCCCTATTCTGGTGTGTCTTTGGTACGTATCGTCGCGCTCGTGCTGTTTTAGCATTACATCCTGAAGAATCTGCACCTGTGACGATTCCCTTCAAGGAAGAATTACGCTTAGTTTTTACCAATCGTCCGTTCTTATTCGTAGTGGGAATTTATCTCTGTTCGTGGTTTAGTGTTCAATTAACTGCGGCGATTATTCCCTACTTTGTGGTCAGTTGGATGCGGTTACCACAACAGGATTCTCCCATCGTATTGTTAGCAGTACAGGGGACGGCGTTGGGGATGTTGTCAGTCTGGAATGCGCTCAGTCGAAAGGTAGGCAAAAAAGTTGTTTACTGTTTGGGAACTAGCTGTTGGATCGTCGGACAAGCAGGCT
>JBJOOY010000253.1:0-4235 GCA_046051065.1 Cyanobacteriota bacterium | reverse complement strand
TATCAACAATTAATCGGCGGTCAAATTAGCGGTGCCGAACTTTGGAAAGATTTGAATTTAATCGATCGATTGGGTGTTACTCGCGGTTCTTTAGGTGTTTAAATCAGGATTTAGTTGAATCCACTCTTTGAGCAGCTTAACTGCCCGATTTATACCATGGATTTGGCTGTCTGTCAGAAATTCTAATACTCTATCTGGGGACAACATTTTGAAGGTTGGCGATCGATCTACACTTACATATCGATCTGACTGCAATTGATAAAATTTTAATGTTGTCCCATCATATCGCCACACTTCGCCAACACCTAATGTGGCATAGAGCGAGAGTTGATTAATCGAACTGCTGGTAATATCAATTTCGATGGCCAGATCTGGCGGTGGATCTTGAGTAAAATCTAATTTGGTTTTTCCACGTACTGCTAGTTCATTAGCAAAATAATAACAAGAGTCAGGTTCTTTCCCTGCTGTTAAATCTGGACGTTTAATCGTTATCGAACCAGCCAGCGCATAATCTCGATCGAGTGATTCAGCAATTGTAGATATGAGTCTCTCGATCGATCTATTACTCCTCTCATGTTCAAATAACGGGGTCATAAATTCCAAATCTCCGCGATAATAACTCAATCGTGCTTTGCCATTGTCACCGATTTCTGTCAGGAGATTTTCATAGAGACTCCAACTGATACCTTGGAGCAGGGTTCGTTCTTCACCTGTATTGATAACTGCCAGCACTTTTGTTACCTCTCAAGTATCGATCGGTTATTTCAAATTATAGTCGAGCGGCCAAACTCATTCTAGCCAAATGCTCTAACTCAGTGGATCGATCGAGTTAATTTTTTTTGCTACCGACTTCTGCCAAGGTATATAAAGGTCTGCCTTTGACTTCGTCATAAATGCGTCCGATATATTCGCCTAAAATGCCGATACTAATCAATTGTACTGCGCCTAAGAAGAAAATTGCGATCGCGATTGCGGCAAAACCTGTGAGTGTAGAATTAGGTGTAAAAAATCGCCAGTAGAACACCAGCATTGCCATCACTAGGGCTACAAGTGCTGAAAATAAGCCCAAATAAGTAGATAAGCGGAGAGGAAGAGTAGAGAAAGCCACCAAGCCATTAATTGCCAAAGCCCAGCTTTTAGCAAACGTATATTTTACATCTCCAGCAAAGCGCGAATCTCGATCGAATTTAAGTGCGGTTTGCTTGAAACCTACCCAAGATCTCAACCCGCGAATATAACGATTGCGTTCGGGCATGTGATTGAGCAGATCTACTACAACTCGATCCATCAAACAAAAATCGCCCGTATCAGTGGGAATATCTACATCGGCAAGTTGTTGGAGCAGCCGATAAAAAGCATAGGCACAAAAACGCTTAAACCAGTTTTCGTGCAAGCGCTTGGTGCGTTGAGCGTAGACAATCTGATATCCCTGTTGCCATAGTACTAACATCTCGGGAATTAATTCTGGCGGATCTTGTAGATCTCCATCCATGACAATAATTACTTTGCCCTGGACATAGTTTAGCCCCGCAGTTACAGCAACTTGATGACCGAAATTACGAGCCAGACTGAGGTAGGCGATTCGATCGTCTCGATCGTATAACTCTCTTAATAATTCTAAAGTGCGATCGCGACTACCATCATTAATTAAAATTAATTCTGAGGTATCATCCAATTCATCCATCACCCGGCTGATTCGCTGATACAAAGTAGGAATAGTACTTTCTTCGTTATAAACCGGAATGACTAAAGAATATTTAGGCATGAAATAGTTATGCTGTATTCGGCATTGGCAAACTTACTCTATTAATTACTATGCCATATTCACTAGTTAATTACCGCAATACAATCGATTTCTATTAAGACATCTTTAGGTAAGCGAGCGACTTCAACACAAGCCCGAGCAGGAGCGGTAAGGTCGTTGAAGTAACGAGCATAGATGCTATTGATAGTCGTAAAGTCGTTCATATCTTTGAGAAATACGCCTGTTTTTACCACATCTTCAAATGTTGCCCCAGATGCTGCTAAAATTGCAGCAAGATTTGACATTACTAGTTCGGTTTGTTTGACAACATCGCCATGATGAGTTAACTCATTTGTAGTTGGATCGATCGAAATTTGCCCAGAGACAAATAACATTTTACCCGTGGCAACGACCGCTTGATTATATGGCCCAACCGGCGCAGGTGCTAAGTTAGTGTGAATGACTTGTTTGCTCATAATGGTAGACGATGAGGGGTCGCGATCGGCTATCATAGCACATGTATTCAGTAGTCTTACAGACTAGCCGTCTCTGGTGAGAACAGACTTTTATTAATCACACTCAACAACCACTATGAAAACCGCATGGGTATTCCCCGGGCAAGGCTCGCAAGCTCTGAATATGGGGGTTGACTTATTAGCAATAGAAACAGCTAAAACAACATTCGATCGAGCTGCTGAAATTCTCGGTTGGTCGGTGGTAGATATTTGTCAAAATGATCAAAAGCTCGCAAATACTGCCTACACTCAGCCCTGTCTATATGTGATGGAATGTATTTTAGTCGATTTACTTCAGGCAAAGGGTATAACCCCCGCTGTAGTCACAGGACATAGTTTAGGTGAATATGTCGCTCTGTACGCAGCTGGAGTATTTGACTTTACAACTGGCTTGGAACTAGTAAAACGTCGCGCCGAACTGATGGAAATGGCTTCAGACGGGGGGATGACAGCCCTAATTGGTTTCGATCGATCGCAATTAGAAGACACGATCGCGGCAACTAAAGATGTTGTGCTAGCAAACGATAATAGTGCGGCGCAAGTAGTAATTTCGGGCACGGCAACTGGCATAGCGGCGGTCTTAGAAAAAATCAAATTCAAAAAAGCGATCCCGCTCAAAGTCTCAGGCGCGTTCCATTCTCCATTAATGGCGACAGCCGCCGCAGAATTTGGTCAGCTATTAGCTCCAGTGACGTTCCACGATGCCAGCATTCCCGTGCTATCTAATGTCGCACCCACCCCCGTAACCGATGCCAAGGAGCTAAAAAAACGTCTGATCGACCAAATTACTGGCTCCGTTCGGTGGCGCGAAATCTGTCTTCAGTTGCCCGAATTAGGCATTCAACACGCGATCGAAGTTGGCCCTGGTAAAGTCCTGACAGGGCTGATTAAACGTACCTGTGAAGGCATTACAGTATCAACTGTGGGTACTTGCGCCGCTCTAGACGAGATATTACCAAAGTAAGTTGCTGAACATTTAAATTAAATATTCGGCGTTGCTGATTATGAGTATGATTTCAATTTTCTTGACGATCTCAAACCTTACATTCATTGAACTTTTGCTATTGTCAAGATTGTATCTTCATACCTCGATTCAGCAACGCCAAAAGAGATAGATAATGAAAGAAAAACTCGAAAATATTTATAATTTCGTCCAAATATCCGATCGAGTCGCGACAGCCGGACAACCTACTGAAATCCAGTATCCCGCAATTGCCGCCGCAGGCTATCAAACTGTCATCAATTTAGCCCTAAAAGAATCTACAAATGCGCTACCGGATGAAGCAGCGATCGCGACCGAACTAGGACTAGAATACATTCATATTCCAGTCTTATGGGAAGCCCCAACGCTGGAAAAATTCCAGGACTTTGTGAATGAGATGAACGCACATGCCGATCGAAAAATCTTTGTCCATTGTGCGGCTAATATGCGTGTATCGGCTTTTATGTATCTTTACCGTCAGCTTGAAGATGCTCGATCTGCGCAGTTATGCCCACGCGTCGATCGAACAACAGCTAAACTCGATCTAGCCAAAATTTGGCAACCAAATGAAATCTGGCAAAATTTTATTGATCGTGTAAGTGTCTAGTGGACAGTATCGGTATCCTCACATCTTGCACCAATACATAGAGACTAGTATGAATCGCGCTCGAAGTGTGAGAAAAAGGGCACAGAACAATATTAACGAGAACAGTGAACACCATTCTCCCGTGTGCCCAAGCTCTACTCTACACATTGATGGGACTAATGCCCAGTCAATACCAAAACAAAAGCCTCAAAGCGGTTTTGGCAATGTTCTGGGAACCTCAACGAGTAGCATTGCCAGAGCATTGTGTTCTTAAATCAGCAGCAGCATTAGAGGATGTTTGGAAAGTATAAACAAGCACCAGTAGAGAAAAAGCTTCCAAGAATTGTTAGGCTGAATAAAATTCTTACGTCTAAACAGCCATCGAGGAAGCCATGACTCAAGCCTACA
>JBJOOY010000252.1:0-4043 GCA_046051065.1 Cyanobacteriota bacterium | reverse complement strand
CGAAATCGAACTGCCTGGATCGGGAATTATGGCAATCGGCCAACTTGCCCAATTACCAAGTGCGGTGATTAACCGCGAAGAGTTGGCTGGTGCAGATGACCAGCCATTTGATTTTGCAGACTTTGAAATCTTTGACGAACCCGCTGTCGTCACACAACAGCAAGATAATCGATTGCCAGCATTTATCGATTTAGATGATGAGGTAGCAATAAATATCCAGGAACTAGAACCTGTTGAAGTGAATCCTAGCGCCAACGAGCCATCAGTTCTGGCCGAAGATCCCTTTGCAGATTTCAGTATCTCTGCTCCAACACCTTTCTCCACCATCACCGCTAGTGACGATCTCGAAGAATCGATATTTGTCGTCAATAATGATGAGATCGATCTTGAGAATGTTCACCAAAACACGATCGCCAACGAAGTCATAAATAGCGATCCTCATGCCATCCACTTCCAGCCTACCCTCTCATCTGAAGACGAGGAAAAAGAGGACAAGAACGTTGATACTTTTGCCCTGGAAAGACTCGATCTGAGCAGCGATCTATCTTTCGATACCGAAGATCCAGATCTAGCCTCGGCCATGACAGGTTTATCGGGTTTCTTAGATGAAATGAAAGCTGACGATATTTTATCCTCAGCAGTTCTCAACATTAAACCTACCGATCGACTCGCACCGAAACAAAACGCGCTAGACCAAGAAGTAGCAGATCTCCTCCGCGCACTCGATCAAGCGCCAGAAGTTCCGGGCGAAGTCCATCATATTAGCTCAAACTCCCCGTCAGAGCAGCGCGAACCCGCTGCTGGCGAAGCGAAGCGCGATCAAGCTCCAGTGGCCGATCGGACGATCCGGGTTGCCACCAAACAACTAGAAGAAATTGGTGACTTATTCGGCGAACTAACGATCGATCGGAATGGATTGAATCTCCATCTCCAAGGAATGCGCCAGTTAGTAGCCAGTCTCCATCTCAAAGTTCAACAATTGGAACAATCCAATGCCCGACTGCGAGAAGCATACGAAGCGAAGCGCGTCGTCTTTGACGATCGCACTTCCAGTCAAGTACCAAACCCAGTTCTAGGTGACACCGACACCTGGGAGCAGACACAGCCAGGTGAATCGAGCGAATTTACCAGTCACTTCGATCTACTTGAATTCGATCGATATAGCGACACTCACCTCCTCTCCCAGGAAGTGATGGACACTGTCGTCCAAATCGAAGAAATTACCACCGACCTCGATCTCCAACTCAACGATACCGAGCGCACTACCCGCGATCTCAATCGAACAGCTAAGCAGCTCCAAACGGGCTTGACGCAAGTACGGATGCGACCGATCTCCGACCTGTTCAATCGTTTCCCCAGAGCAATCCGCACGCTCTCTGTCCAACACTCCAAACCTGTCGATCTTAAATTTAAAGGTGGCACTACTCTAATCGAGCGGAGCATTCTCGAAGCCCTCAACGACCCCTTGATGCACCTAGTCCGCAATGCTTTCGATCACGGGATCGAACCTAGCGCAGCTCGCCGTGCTAGCGGGAAATCCGACACAGGCACGATCGAAATCGGTGCCAACTATCGGGGGAACCAGACCATTATCACCATTAAAGATGATGGTGGCGGGATCGATCTCGATAAAATCCGTGCCAAAGTATTAAAAATGGGCATTGGTGCTGCAGAAGTTGCCACTTACACCGATAAAGAACTCACCGATCTGATTTTTGAACCTGGCTTCAGTACCGCTGCTAAAGTCACAGATCTCTCAGGACGGGGAGTAGGGATGGATGTCGTCCGCACCAACATTCAATCGCTCCGTGGTGATGTCTTTGTCGATACCAAGCTGGGCAAAGGTACGACCTTTACGATTACCGTACCCTTTACACTCTCTGTCGTCCGCGTTTTACTTGTAGAAGTAAATGGACTATGGTTAGCAATTCCCAGCAACATTGTCGAAGAAATTATCCTCCTCAATCCCGCCCAAATCATCAGCACTGCCGGACAAAAAATGCTGCAATGGGAAGAGTTTACGGTGCGATTGATTCAGCCAGCAGAGTTTCTCCATCTCCCCTATCTCAATTCCCAAGTTGCGACTAGTAACTTACCCACGATCGACTGTCCCACTGTGTTGATGATCGATCAAGGGCAAGATATCGTAGCCTTAGAAGTTGACAAGTTCTGGGGCGAGCAAGAAGTCACCATTCGTCAACCTCAAGGTAATATTAAGCTGCCACCTGGATTTACAGGCTGTACGATTCTGGGCGATGGGCGGATCGTACCATTAGTAGATGCGATCGAATTGATCCGCTGGATCGATGGCGATGTCACCGCTCCTGCTACTACCAGCCACAAGACAATGTCTTCAATGCTAGAAAATGTTGCTAATATACCTAACTTTACGCCAGCAGCACCGATGCAGCGCTCCCGAGTGTTGGTAGTAGATGACTCGATTAATGTCCGCCGCTTTGTCGCGCTCACTCTAGAAAAGGCTGGCTATTTAGTCGAGCAGGCTAAGGATGGTCTGGAAGCTATCGAAAAACTTCAAGCTGGGCTTTCTACTCAAGCGGTCGTCTGTGATATCGAAATGCCGCGCATGGATGGCTATGGGTTCCTTACTACTATCAAAGGTCAGCCTCAGTTCAAAAACATTCCCGTCCTAATGCTCACTTCCCGTAGCGGTGATAAGCACCGCAAAATTGCCATGAATCTTGGTGCGAATGGCTACTTTTCCAAACCATTCAAGGAGCAAGAGTTACTTGCTACTCTGACCCAATTGATTGGCAAGTAAGTTAGGCAGTGAACAGTGGACAGTGGACAGTGGACAGGAAAATGTATTCCACTAGAACTAGAAACGCTATAATGACTTGAATAATTAAGATAAGATCGTATCGCCTATTCCCTATTCCCTATTCCCTATTTCCTATTTCACCTAGACAATTTATTTTGCACAAGTATTTACTATGGCTGGTGTCAAACTCAATCGGATCGGGCGCAAATTTGTTAACACAACAGTCAGAGCGGATCGGCGATTTATGGGGATTGATGATATTTCCTTTGAGATTCCTGATGGTGAATTTTGGGTACTAGTCGGGCCGTCGGGGTGTGGAAAATCAACTTTACTACGGATTATTGCTGGATTAGAAACAGCCACCAGTGGTAATTTATATATTGGAGATCGATTGGTCGATCACGTACCAGCCAGAGAACGCGATGTGGCGATGGTATTTCAGAATTACGCACTTTATCCCCATCTGACGGTTGCCGAAAATTTGGGATTTGGCTTGCAAATGCGTGGGACAGACAAATCTGTCATCAAACAGCGAGTGCTAGATGTCGCCAAATCGCTCCAGCTCGATTTATTACTCGATCGCAAACCCAGCCAATTATCTGGCGGACAACAACAACGGGTAGCATTAGGTCGAGCGATTGCCAGATCTCCTCAAGTATTTTTATTAGATGAACCACTCTCAAATCTTGATGCTGGACTCCGAGATGATACTCGCACCGAACTCAAGCAACTGCACCAACAAGTGGGAATTACAACTATTTATGTCACCCACGATTGCGTCGAAGCGATGACATTAGCCGATCGAATTGTCGTACTCGATCGGGGTAATATCCAACAAATTGCCACACCTCAAGAAATTTATGCTCGTCCAGCTAATCAAATGGTAGCTACTTTTATCGGTACGCCACCGATGAATATTATCCCGGCGATCTATCACGATGGTTGTTGGCAAATTGGCGATAGTAATTGCCCTTGTCTGGACGAACTAGCCACCAAGTTACAACTACGGAATGGACAAGGCTTAAATCTCGGCATTCGTCCCGAAGATCTCTCCATTGTCCCCAATTCTGCCCTAGCATCGCTGAGTGTTAGCATTTTAGTCATCGAACCACTCGGTCGAGAAATCCTGCTCAAAGTTCAAATTAACAGCACTTCTACATCTCTAAATTTCCTTGCCCCTGCTGACTGGTTGGGAAAAGTTGGCGAAAGTCTCACCCTCCACTTGGCACTCGATCGACTGTTTATCTTCGATCCGAGTACGGGT
>JBJOOY010000251.1:0-5639 GCA_046051065.1 Cyanobacteriota bacterium | reverse complement strand
ATGCAACCAGCAGACTTTATTTAGCGAATTAAAAAAACTACATTAACGCTCGGGAAATTTTAAGTCGGATGCGGCAACTTGGCTAGTAGCTAGTGATGGCAATTCATTTGGCAAGTAATAGTCATATCGATCGGTAAATAGATCGGGCAACAGCGGGTATGATGAAAAAACATTGCCACAGATTGTCACCCTTCTAAAGTAATAAATTTTCTATGCCGATCGACTTTTTAAAACTGGGTAAGCACGCTCAATGGTTGTGCTTGTGCTTATGGACGATCGCAATCGTTCCAGCCGAAGCTTATCAACTGCGTGTTGCTGTGACTCAAAAAATCGATCGAGTTAAGATTGCCGCTTCTACCGCAGCAATTGTGAGCGATGGGAGCGGAAAAAAATTAGGCGAACTCGCTCCCGCACAAGGATCGATCGTTCAAGTCAGTAACGATGATCAGGTTAAATTTGGTGATACTCCAGCCGCCGCATTGTGGGTAAAACCTCAACAGGGGGGTTATGTCTGGATTGAAGATCGTTGGTATCGCGGCGCGGTAAAGGTAATTCCCACAGACAAAAAACTTCTAGCTATTAACTATGTCGATCTCGAACAATACCTCTACAGCGTTTTGGGTGCAGAAATGAGTCCGGATTTTCCGGCTGAAGCGCTGAAAGCACAGGCTATTGCTGCTCGTACCTATGCACTGTATCGCAGCCAGTCTACCAGTAAAAAGTTATTTGACGTTGATAGTAGCGAATCTAGCCAAGTGTATCGAGGTTTATCCAGCGAAGCTAATACTACCCAAACGGCGGTTAACGACACGATCGGGCAAATTATGACTTATCGCGGCAAACCAATCTTAGCAGTGTTTCATGCAGCTTCTGGCGGTCATACAGAGAATGTTGAGGATGTTTGGTCTAGTCCCATCCCATACTTACGGGGAGTACCAGATTACGATCTCGGTACGCCTGGCTATGAGTGGAGCAAGACGTTTAGTCTGAGTGAGTTGAGTCAAAGTTTAAAGGTAAATAATATTAAATCGATCGCTACAGATCGGATGACTCAATTTGGCAGCGTGATGAGTTTAAAAATTGTCGGCGATCGAGATACAATCTTAGATGGAAAACAGATTAGATCTGCACTTAAACTTCGCAGTCTGAGATTTATCATTAGTTCTACCCCGACTGGGTATGTCTTTACCGGACGCGGATACGGTCATGGTTTGGGGATGAGTCAGTGGGGAGCATATAGTATGGCTCAACAAGGAATGAACTATGCCAATATCTTGACCCATTATTATCAAGGGATAGATTTGGGGAAATTAGCAGCTAAAAAATAGGAAGTTCGATCGGCGGATCGAACGTCAATTTCGAGAAAAGATCGACACTATTGACTGATTATTATCGATCGATAACTCGTAATTACAACTAATTTCGTGTTATTAATATAAATAATTATCATAATTAAATAAGTTCAGTTTACGGGCGGCGAACGGCTGGCTGCAATTAATTGCAAGTGACAGTTGTCTATTTAATACATAAGCTTTTTTTAATTTCTAGAGCCGATCTATCCAACATCCCTATTCCGAGGTTTTATGCGTGCATTGCTCGTCTATCCCCAGTTTCCCAAAACTTTTTGGTCTTACGAAAAGATTCTCGAACTAGTCGATCGACAGGTTCTGTTACCACCATTAGGCTTAATTACAGTAGCAGCAATCTTACCCCAGGAATGGGAAATTAAAGTAGTCGATATTAATGTCCGCCCCGTAACAGATGAAGAATGGCAGTGGGCAGATATCGCCATCATGTCAGCGATGATCGTTCAGAAAAAAGATCTCGCCACTCAAATTAAACTAGCTAAACAACACGGTAAATTAGTCGCCGTCGGTGGTCCGTATCCTACTTCTGTACCCCACGAATCCCTAGCAGCAGGAGCAGATTTCCTCATTCTCGATGAAGGAGAAATCACCCTCCCGATGTTCGTCGAGGCGATCGCTAGAGGCGATACCAGCGGCACATTCCGCGCGGCTGAAGGCGAAAAGCCCGATGTCACTACTACTCCAATTCCCCGTTACGAATTACTCGAACTCGATGCCTACGATTCGATGTCAGTCCAGTTTTCGCGCGGCTGCCCATTCCAATGCGAATTCTGCGATATTATCGTCCTCTACGGGCGGAAACCTCGGACGAAAACTCCCGCTCAAATCCTGGCTGAACTTGACAGGCTGTATGAAATCGGCTGGCGGAGAGGCGTATTTATGGTAGATGATAACTTCATCGGCAATAAGCGGAATGTGAAGTTATTACTCCAAGAACTTAAAATCTGGCAACAAGAACGCGGCTATCCCTTCAAATTCGATACCGAAGCCTCTGTGGATCTCGCGCAGGATCAAGAGTTGCTCGAATTGATGGTAGATAGTAACTTTGCTTCGGTATTTATTGGGATTGAAACCCCAGATGAAGCCAGTCTAGCCATGACGAAAAAATTCCAGAATACGCGCGGTTCGCTCACGGAGGCGATCGATACGATTACCCGCGCCGGATTGCGCCCGATGGCTGGCTTTATTATCGGCTTCGATGGCGAGCAAACTGGAGCTGGCGATCGCATCGTCCAATTTGTCGAAGCAGCAGCCATCCCGACTACTACCTTTGCCATGTTGCAAGCTCTCCCCAATACCGCCCTCTGGCATCGGTTGGAGCGGGAAGGGAGAATGCGCAGTGGTGATGGAAATATCAACCAAACTACGTTGATGAATTTCGAGCCGACACGCCCGATCGCCGAAATTGCCCGAGAATATGTAGATGCATTCTCGCGGATTTACGATCGGAAGGCTTTCCTCGATCGAACTTACCGCTGTTTTATGCAGCTAGGTGCGCCCAGTGGTAAACCTGCATTTAAATTCCCCGATCTAATTACGCTGCGGGCATTTGCAATTATCATCTGGCGACAAGGGTTCTTCTACGAAACTCGCTGGATGTTTTGGCATCATCTATTTAGCATTCTCCGTCACAATCCCGATGTCTTCGATCATTACATGGCAGTCTGCGCGCATAACGAACATTTCAATGAGTATCGGGAAATCGTCCGCGATGAAATTGAAGCTCAATTAGCTGAGGTTTTAGCTACCCAAGCGGAAGTTATCGATGTCGCTACTCCGGTTGATGCGATCGCTAGTGTAAAGTATTAGCTAATGCCTTTATCAGCACCACCGCATGCCCGACCGCTCAGCACCAGCGATTATCGTCCTCAATCAAATTAGTATCCCTACCGCACGGCAATTGATGACAGTTTTGCCAGGATCACAATTATATGGTTTGGTGGGCAGAACTGAAGCTGTAGATATTAGTTTCGATAACTTTGGCGATACCGTGCGACAGTTATTTAGTGAAGGCGTACCGATTGTTGGATTGTGTGCAGCAGGGATTTTGATTCGCACGGTAGCATCGCTGCTGACAGATACCAAGAGCGAGCCACCAGTGATCGCTGTAGCTACTGATGGTAGTGCCGTGGTACCGCTATTGGGTGGGTTGACAGGGGTAAATACACTTGCCGAGCAAATTGCAGCAGTTTTGAAGGTGCCAGCGGCAATTACGACGACAGGTAAACTGCAATTTAATACCGTTCTACCCGATCCGCCATCGGGTTATCGGCTGGCTAATCCCGAACATATTAAACCGTTTATCGCCGATCTGATTGCGGGAGTGAGTGTTAGTTTAGAAGGCGATGCACCGTGGTTGATGGCGAGTAAAATTCCATTTTGTGCTGATGGTCACCGGAAGATTACTATGACGATAAACTCGATTGCGGGTAGTCCAGAACAATTGATTTATCATCCTACCAGCCTAGCAATATCGATCGAATCACCCACTCAGTTCGATGTAGAGGGGTGGATTGAAGTTATTCGCGATCGACTGGCAGTAGCAAATTTAGCCCTCGCTGCGATAGCAGGTATTATCCTGCCTAAAACACCAGCGGGAGCCGCAATTGCCAGGATGGGAAAAATATTAAATATCCCGATTCGCTTGATGACAGTGGGGGAAATTTTACCTGCTAATTATAAATTAATCAATACGCAAGATTTAACGATCATCAGATCGACACAACCGATCGATCTAAAATTAATTGGACAAGCTCAAGGTACACTAACAGTAATTGGGACAGGGCCAGGTGCTAAATATTGGATGTCGCCAGAAGTACGCGATGCAATTCGGGCGGCGACAGATTTAGTCGGTTATCAGACATATATAGACTTAATCGGCGATCTAGCAGTTGGGAAAAATTGCCACGCATCGGATAATCGAGTCGAACTCGATCGAGCTAGATTAGCACTAGATCTCGCAGCTAGCGGAAAAAATGTCGTCGTTGTCTCATCCGGCGATCCAGGGATCTTTGCGATGGCAGCAGCCGTATTTGAAGTACTCGATCGCGAGGCTAAACCAGAATGGCAGACGATCGATTTCCATATTGCCCCAGGCATATCTGCCATGCAAGCCGCCGCTGCTGCGATTGGTGCCCCATTGGGACATGATTTTTGTGCGATTTCGCTCTCGGATATCCTCAAACCTTGGGAAATCGTCGAACGGCGCATTGCGGCTGCGGCTGAAGCAGATTTAGCGATCGCGTTCTACAACCCCGTTTCTAGCCAAAGAAGCTGGCAATTAGCTGCTGCTAAGGAAATTCTGCTCAAATTTCGATCGGCCACTACGACTGTTATTCTTGCCCGCAATCTGGGGCGAGTCGGACAGGGGGTGCAGGTAATTACCCTCGGAGAATTGACACCGGAAGCGGCGGATATGCGAACGGTAATCTTAATCGGTTCGAGTCAGACGCGGGTAATTCCCCGTGCTGATGGTGGGAGTTGGGTATATACTCCTCGATCGTATAGTTTATAAATCGATTGATACCTAAAAAATGATGGGTTTGATCAGGGCAGCCGCACATGTTTCGTAACAAATAGCAGACAGAAAAAAGAGAATGTGATGAAGTAGGAGAACTGATAAAACAATTGAGATCTGCTCCATGACAACAGCCGCTAGCCCCGCAGCTCTGATAGAAACCCACTTCGGTACGTTAAAAGACCCCAGAGCGGCATACAGGATCGAACATAAACTCATTGATCTTGGAGGGTGACAGCGGTGCTGTCACCCTCCAAGGTATATTACAAACAATTTTATGAATAACTGCGATCGTGTCTATCGACAGCTCACAGCAATGAGCGATCGTCAATCAATCAGAGCATGTAATTTAGCTGCCACTTCATCCATCACATCCAAAGGCAAAGACTCAATATATTTAACTTGGCGTTCAACCCAATCAACAGTCTTGACCTGAAAAACTAGAATTACCCCAGTAGTATTTAGTCCATCCGGCAAAATCACCTCCAAATTAAAACCCTTCACCTTGCTGGCGATCGGGCAAACCAAGGCTAATCCCGTAGACCGATTGAATTCTTTAGATGTGACAATCAAAGCTGGTCGATAACCAGCTTGTTCTCTACCTAAAGTCGGATCGAAGTCAAATTTAACAATATCGCCCCGCGCTGGAATATATTTGAGTTTAGCTACCATACTTCCTTGCCAACTGGCGTACCCCAATCATATTCGCCACCAATCAGCTCCGGCGTGACACCCTCTAAGAGTTCGTCTAGGGA
>JBJOOY010000250.1:0-3155 GCA_046051065.1 Cyanobacteriota bacterium | reverse complement strand
ACATGATCGTCGGAATCAGTGAAGAAAATGTAGTAACTTTGACACTCCCGAGAATGCTTGTCGCGGCTAAGACATAGCCCAGAAAGTAAGCCCCAGCATCTCCCAAAATAATCCGTGAGGGATGATAATTATGTCGGAGAAAGCCCAATGCTGCCCCAGCAACTCCGGCAGAAATTAGGGTAGCAGCAGCTCTGGCTTCAAATTGAGCAGATGCTGCGACTAGACTCATTGCGGTAATAAAACTCACGCCCCCCGCTAACCCATCGATCCCATCCATCAGGTTGACTGCATTGGTAATTCCCACCACCCACAATACTGTCACAAATACCGATAAAAACCCATCGATCGGTGCTCCAAAATAGACAATATGAATTTGAATCTTAGAAACTACTAGTAATAATGCTACTAAAACTTGGACGACAAGGCGGAATAGTGGCGGTAATCCATCTTTTAATTGATCGTCGATAAACCCTACTAGTACCAGCACCGAGCCACCAAGCAAAATAGCTAAAATCCCTACCTGGACTTTGGCTAAGACGATCGACGAGAGACATCCAGCCAAAATGATGGCGGCAACTACACCCGTATAAATTGCCAATCCCCCAGCATTTGGTAACGGCTCCTGATTGAGTCGTCGTGCATTGGGCTGATCTGCCCAACCAACCTTGAGTGCAAACTTGCGTAACTTAGGGATAAACAGATACGTTACTAACCATGCGAACATAAAGGTTAGCACCACGGATAGCCATCCGCGCCCATAGGGGTCGGCAATACCGATCGAATTCATGAAACTTTCAAAAGTCATGTAGATGTCCGTTTAAATCAATCGTGGTGGTGATGGTGATGCAATTGAATAGCTGGATAATCGGTTACTGCGGTGGTTGGCTCACAAGTCTGACAAACCCCAAAAAATTCCAGGGTATGGTAGTAAATTTTAAATTGGTGGCAAGATTCGAGTTTTTGTTCTAATTGTTCTACCGGACATTCATCGATCGGGATCGATTGCCCACAGTGCAAACAAGTCAGGTGATGTCGATCTGCTTGCACACAACTATACAATGATTCGCCTGTTGGTAATGTCCGTGATTGAATGCTCCCCTCCAATTTTAAGCTCTCTAACGCCCGATAGATTGTGGCTAACCCCACCCCTCGATCGCCAGTACGCAATTCGATATAAATATCTTGAGCTGAAATTTCACGATCGAATTGCTTGAGAAGTTGTAAAATACGTTCTTGACTGCGGGTGCGATCGGATTTCATTATAAATTATGAATTAGTTCTACTGAGCGTAGTCGTAGCATAAATTCTTAGTTAAGAGTAGTATGAATTAGCCAGATCTGCGGCTCCATGCCAGCCGCTGGGCAACCTAAACTTGAGCTGGAAAAAAATCGATCTCGACAGTTCTCTATACTGAAGACCGCAATCTGGCGGCAGGTTCGACACAATCTTTAGATCTGAGTATGCCCGTTGATCGAGTCATATCCTCATGCTAAATGAGGAATTTCTAAATTTAATGACGATCGATCTCATCAGTACGATCCCTAAAGATCTATATAAGTAATTATCGCAAACTTGAGGAATTCCATTGCAGCAAAAATATCACGCTCGGATATATGTTACACTCCGCTCTTCTGTCCTCGACCCAGCAGGTACGGCGGTAAGATCGGGTTTAGAACACATGGGTTACACTGATGTAGAAAGTGTCCGGATCGGTAAATATATCGAAGTCAATCTTAATGCTACCGATGAAAGCCAAGCCCGCCAACAACTAGATGAAATGTGCGATCGACTCTTCGCCAATCCTGTCATCGAAAACTATCGGGTTGAGTTAAGTTAAGTTAACCTC
This sequence comes from Cyanobacteriota bacterium, assembly GCA_046051065.1. GTDB lineage: Bacteria > Cyanobacteriota > Cyanobacteriia > Cyanobacteriales > Chamaesiphonaceae > Chamaesiphon. The sequence goes on along the minus strand of JBJOOY010000250.1, from coordinate 1,309 downwards.
AATCAACTTTTCCAACTGACGTTAAGGATTGTCCATACCCGCTGGATTGATTTAATGAGTAATCCATCTTCCCGCTTTTGCAATTTACTAACCCCGCTCAATGGATTTACTAGAGTATCAAGCTAAAGAATTATTTAGACAGGTGGGGATTCCAGTTTTACCATCTCAACGGATCGATCGCCCCGCAGATTTGAAAACATTACAGATTCCCTATCCGGTAGTATTAAAGTCGCAGGTAAGTGTTGGTAGTCGCGGCAAGGCGGGCGGAATTAGATTTGTCGAGAATACCATCGATGCGATCGCCGCAGCTCGGACGATCTTTAATTTGCCAATTTTGGGCGAATATCCCCAAGTGCTATTAGCTGAGGCTAAATACAATACTAGTCAAGAGTTTTATCTAGCAATTGCGATCGACAGGCTCATCTGTCGGCCAATCTTGTTAGGATCGAGTGATGGTGGGATGAATATTCATGCCACGATCGATCGAGTGCAGCAGGTAGTTGTAGATGAGGAGTTTTCGCCCTTTTATGCGCGGCGATTGGCGCTGAAGATGGGACTTCAGGGAGATTTAATGCTGGCTGTAAGTGAGATTATCGAGAAAATGTATGTCTTGATGAAATCTCAGGATTTAGACTTAGTCGAAATCAATCCCTTAGGAGTCGATCGAGCGGGCGCAGTGATGGCATTAGATGGCAAAATTAGTGTCAATCATCATGCGATGGGCAGACACCCAAGTCTCAAACCATGGCAAGTCGTAGATATCGCGCGCAATCGGTTGGGGACATTATCGCCACTATTTACTGACGTTGGAAATATTAGTATTCTATGTAGTGGAAATGGTTTGGCGCTAGCAATGCTGGATGGTATCGCCCAAGGTGGAGGACAAGTCGCCCAATGTATCGTCGTCGATCCGACTAGCCATCAAGCAATCCAACTCGCAGTCGATCGAGTCAATTCCGCTAGTGTCAAGGTTTTACTCATCAATATGGTGGGAAGTGAAATCGAAAGTTGCCAACAAGTGATGCAATATTTAGCCCCCAATCTCAACCTGACAATTATCTGGCGCATCTTAGAGCACGATTGCGATAAACTAGCAGGGCTACTGCCATTATCCATTAAACTCGTCACCAATCTCGATCGAGCGATCTCCCAAACCCTAAGTATCGCCAAGCAAGGATAGTCTTCAGTGGACAGTGGACAGTGGACAGTTGACAGTTAAGTTTTTAAGACAGGAAGTTAACCCCCTGATATCTGGTAAATCGATCGGCTGTAATCTAAATCCCTATTCCCTATTCCCTATTCCCTATTC
>JBJOOY010000249.1:0-6656 GCA_046051065.1 Cyanobacteriota bacterium | reverse complement strand
AATTACCCTCGCAGCAGATTTGGGACAGGGAGATGAATTAGAGCCAATTCGTCAAAAAGCTTTAACCTCTGGGGCGAGTGTATCGCTAGTGTCAAAAGCAACCGAGCGGTTTATTGCCGATTATGCTTTTCCAGCACTCAAAGCAAATGCTCTGTACGAAAATCGCTATCCGCTCTCTACTGCTCTAGCCCGCCCGCTGATTGCTAAATTACTAGTCGAAGCTGCGGCGGAATATGGTGCAGATGCTGTCGCTCACGGTTGTACGGGCAAAGGTAACGATCAAGTCAGATTCGATGTATCGATCGCTGCTCTCAATCCTAACCTCAAAGTGCTAGCACCCGCCCGCGAATGGGGGATGAGCCGCGAAGAAACGATCGCATATGGTGAAAAATTTGGGATTCCCTCTCCCGTCAAAAAATCTTCGCCCTATAGTGTTGACTTGAATTTACTAGGACGAAGCATTGAAGCGGGACCATTGGAAGATCCGTGGGTAGAACCGCTCGAAGAAGTCTATGCACTGACTAAAGCGATCGAGCATACGCCTAACGAACCAGAGTATATTGAAATTGGGTTCGATCGAGGTGTTCCAGTTAGCATCAATGGTACTAATCTCGATCCAGTTGCGTTGATTTCTCAACTAAATCAACTCGTTGGCAATCATGGGATCGGGCGAATTGATATGATCGAAAATCGTCTGGTTGGCATTAAATCGCGGGAAATCTATGAAGTCCCCGCCTTGTCGGTGCTAATTCAAGCCCATCGCGAGTTGGAGAGTCTCACCCTCACTGGAGATGTCACCCAATATAAACGGGGAGTCGAGGAAACTTACAGTAAACTCGTTTACAACGGTCTGTGGTATTCGCCCCCTAAAGCTGCCTTGGATGCTTTCATCGAGCAAACCCAAGCTCGAGTATCTGGCCACATCCGGATTAAGCTATTTAAGGGCAATGCGGTTATCGTCGGACGGAAGTCAGCATACAGTCTTTACGCGCCGGATCTGGCTACCTATGGTGCAGACGATCGATTCGACCACAAAGCTGCGGAAGGATTTATCTATGTTTGGGGCTTACCTACACGGGTATGGTCGCAACGGAATAGGGAATAGGGAATAGGGAATAGGGAATAGGGAATAGGGAAATTAACACGCACCTAATCTTTGTTCGCATATTCCCACGCCCACTCTAAACTAATGCACCTTAAAATGCTGTTTCAAGACATCGAATGGCGAACAGTCCCAATAGTCGATATGACTGATAATTAAGCCACGATCGTTTAATAACAGTTCACTTCTCCCAGTGATCTCGATGCGCGGATACCAGGGTAAGGGAGTGTTCCAACGTAGCGCCCAGCGAGTTGTAATTAATAGATCGAGTCTGTCGATCCGATCCGATTCTAATTGCGGATCTTTAAACCAAGTCTGAATAAAAGCTAACATTTTGCGATAGCGATCGATTCCATGAAACCGATTGAGCGGATCTTGGAAATAAACATCCTCCGCATAAATTTGATAGTTTTGATCGATCGGGAATTTAGCATAGTCTTGCCGCAGAATTGTAATGATATCCATCGATATTGGGTGTTTATTCTCAATTATGAATCATTCGATCGCATAGCAGTACTAGAGCCGAAAATTTATTTTGCACAACTATCCATAACTACCCCGATGAAAAAGATTAATTTCCAAGAATTAGCTCTCGTGATTGCAGTTCGAGAAATAGATCCGACCTTAGTTACGCCAGAATTTTTGAATTACAGTCAAATTGTGCCCACAGAATGGGAAGTATCCGGACAGCCCACGCGCAGTTTTCAAGGTTCGCAAGTAACATTTGAAAATGGTGTTACCGTCATCGCGCAACCTCAGCGAGTTAGTTTTCTAGAGTTAGCTGTAGACAAACCCCTGGCTGAACTACAAATTCCCAAGTTAGCAGCAAAATTCACAGATGTTTTGCCCAATCTTAGTTATATAGGAGTTGGAGTAAATCTGCGGGGCTATATTGACTTTGGCCCCGATCCACGCAAAGCACATAATTTTATCTGCCAAAATTTGCTCGCATCAGGGACTTGGCAACAGTTGGGCACTGCTCCAGTCCAAGCAGGGATTAATCTTAGTTATACCTTCGACGATCGCCGTTTGAATTTAACAATCAACGAAGCCATGCTCCAAGTATCCGAACAGCAGCATCATTCGATCGGGTTATTTGGGGGTAATTTCGATTACGATTTAGTGAATACAATCGCTCCAATCGCCCATACTAAAAGAGTCAAACAAATCGTTATGAATTGGCAACGAGATTTCGATCTTTATCAACAGGTTGTTAGTCAATTTATGTTGTCAGAGGCAGTTATTTCTTTCCCTTCTTTATCCTAATAATTTCGAGTACTGGGGTCGGAAAACCCATCAATTACATTTGGGGTAAAACCAGTGTAAAAAAATAATAAACCAGTGGCGCAGTGAAGATCGAACTATCAGTTCGATCGAGAATACCACCATGTCCAGGAATCAATTCTCCAGAATCTTTGACCCCAGCATCTCGTTTGAGCAAAGATTCTGTCAAGTCACCTAATAAACTAGTCAACCCAATCAAACTACCTAACGCGATCCCACCGATAAAGGCATTATGCCACTCCAATGCCCAGCCACCCGCAACTCCAACCACCAGGCTACATAAAATCCCACACATCGCCCCTTCCACCGTCTTTTTAGGACTGATCTCCGATAGTCGCGTGCGTCCCAACCATTTACCAAATAAATAAGCACCGATATCTGCCGCCCAAATACACATGAAAGATAGTAAAGTCAGGGTAAAAGAGCGCGGTAGAATGCTCAAGTCGAGAGTTTTCCAGACTTCTGCCCAATTAGTATGAAATGGAAAAGCAATTGCGGCACTCGAATTCAAGTCTAATGCCACTCGCAACCGAATCCAATAACTGGGCAAATAACCACCATAAAACAGCCCGAAGATCGATGTAGAAATATCGGCGATCGAGGCTATTTTGGGCAGGAACAGGAGGTAAAAGCAGATCAGGGTACCCATAATGGGAAACAGTGCATTATCTACGTCAGGGGCAAATGCGCTGACTAAGAGCAAGATTTGGCTGGCAATCAGTGTAGTTTTGGCAGCTGGTTCGATCCCTTTGGCACGTACTAATTGAAAATACTCGGTTTGACCTAAATAGACAATCGCACACATCCCGATCGTAAAGTACCAACCACCCAGGACTAACATACATAGAGCTACAGCGATTTGGACGATGGTACTAATGATGCGAGTTGATGACATTCTAAAATTATGAATTATGAATTTAATCTAGCTTTTCTGCGCTGAGAATAAACATCGGATCGACAGCAACCAAACGGCGGCTATTACCTCTAGTTTCCAGCCGATTGACAGCCGCTTGAACGACTTCGACATTCCGCGCCTGTAGTCGTGTAAAACTTTCGGAAACTTTGTAGAGGGTTTCTAGACTAGCTGCGGTGACTACAACCCGTCCGGTGAGTGGTAGATATTCCCAAACTTGTTGCAAAATAGACTCGATCGCGGTGCCACCCTCAATGCATACTCGTTGTGGCTGCGTCTCAATTTGCTTGAGGCATTGTGGCGCACTACCAATGACAATTTGGACATTACTCACTTCAAATCGATCGCAATTAAGTTGAATTAGATTCGCTACTTCATCATCCCGCTCGATCGCGATGATTTTACCTTGAGGGCATATTAACCCAATTTCTACCGGAATTGTCCCTGTACCTGCACCAATATCCCACACTACCGAATTTGCTTCCAATTTCAAGGCCGAAATCAGCAATAGTCTGATTTCGCGTTGGCTCATGGGAATTCCTGGTAACCTTTCAAATAAGTCATCAGGAATACCTGGCGATACATATTTCCATAATTTGGACATAATCTCGGAATTTACGAAGTGTAGATCGGGGCGATCGAGTTATTTTAATGGTATCTACACAATAGATCGATATCCACAAAATGCCTAATCTCTAAATGTCTACAATCTCGATCGTTTGTAAACTCGGATCGCTACACCCGCTAATTTCACCACCGAGTTCAAGGATCTGTCGCAAGTATGCGAGTGCATCAGCGGTAATAATTTCGCCAGGAATTAAGACTGGAATGCCGGGTGGATAAGGACAAATCGATTCAGCACTAATTTTACCAATTGCCGCAGCGATCGACATATTCAAATGAGGCGATCGAGCTGCTTGTCGCGGCGTAATTGCCATTTCGGTTAAAACCTGCTCTGGTGGCTGAATGTGCGGTAAATTTAGCGGTACGTCTCGATCGTAATTTCTAGCTAATTTAGCAAATGCCGTGACTAATCGATCGATATCTTGGTGAGTATTTCCGAGACTAATAATAAAGGTGAGGTGGCGCAATGACGGAAGTTCGGCGGTAACTCCCAACTCATCACTTAAAATTTCATCAGCAGCAAATCCAGTTAAATTTAGATCGGTGACTGTAACTGTCAGTCGGGTAGGATCGAGATATTTAAATCCCGGCGTGGGATGGGATAATTCGAGTACCGACAATCGATCGATCTGGGCAATTTTCGTTCTCGCAATTTGAGCTAACTCGATCGTTTTAGTCATCAATTCGCGACCGTGCAATGCCATTTGTTGACGGGCAGCATCGAGTGAGGCTAATAGTAAATAACTGGGGCTAGTTGATTGGATCGATCGTAATGCTTGACTGACTCGACGTGGATCGACAAGATCGCTGTTAAGATGTAACATCGCCGATTGTGTCAGCGCACCCAATAATTTATGCGTCGATTGTACGGTGAGATCTGCGCCTGCGGCTAGTGCAGCGGGAGGTAACTCTGGATGAAAGCCAAAATGCGCCCCATGTGCCTCATCTACCAACAAAGGAATTCCATAACTATGGACGATCGACCCAATGGCCGCCAGATCGCCACATGCGCCATAATAAGTCGGATAGACTAACATTACAGCTTTAGCATCAGGATGCTGCTCTAGGGCCAATTGAACCGCCGCTGGCGTAATACTATGGGCGATGTCTAACTCTCGTTGGCATCGCCGCTCCGTTGGAGCATCGTACTCTGGAGCGATAAAAATTGGTACTGCCCCAGCATGAATGATGCCAGCAATGGCCGAAGAATGGATATTGCGCGGCAAGATAATTTTCTCTCCTTCCCCACAAGTCGCTAGAATTGCCGCAATTACGCCTGCCGTCGAACCATTGACCAAAAACCACGTCCGATCTGCGCCAAATGCCTCTGCGGCTAGTTGCTGCGCCGCCGCGATTATCCCCGCTGGCGCATGGAGATTATCTAACCCTGGCAATTCTGGTAAATCCCACCCGAACACCTCACCACCCCACCGCTCTTTTAAGCCTAGACTCATGCCCTGACCCCGCTTGTGTCCAGGGGTGTAGAACGGCGCATGGGATTTGGCGACCCATTCTTCAAGTGCAGCTAAAATCGGTGCTGAATGTTGTGTTAGCCTAACTGACAATGTGCTTCGCCTCCCAATTCGATCCAACCGCGAATCATACCAGAAGTTGACTGCGCCGCAGCACAGCGACCCGATCGATCGATCACAATTACCCCACCATCTCCATTCACCTTCGCTACCAAATAGTCGATCCCTGCCTGCGCTGCACCTGCTGCATCTAGCTCCCGAAACAGCACCAAATCAGAAATTGTTTTCGCCAGCACAGTACGCAAAAACTGTTCGCCATAGCCCGTTGCCGACACCGCACAGGTATCATTATCAGCAAATACACCTGCACCGACGATCGGCGTATCGCCCACCCGACCCCAACGTTTATTTACCAGTCCACCTGTAGAGGTCGCCGCCGCGAGATTGCCTTGCAGATCGCGCGCTACAGCCCCTACTGTCCCTAGCTTCTGAGATGGTTTAATCCGCTCGTGGTCTAAAGTCATCCGCCCGGCTACCTGTGCCTCGGCTAACTGTTTTATCCGCAACTCGGTAATAAAATAATCATCAGGATAAGTTTCGATCTCACAAAACCGGGCAAACTCTAACGCTCCCTCACCCATCAGTAGCACATGTTCGCCTCGCTCTAGCACGCGCCGCGCCAGGGAAATCGGATTTTTAATATTACTAATTCCCGCCACTGCCCCTGCCCGTAAGTCGCTACCATTCATCAGTGCGGCATCCATTTCCACTTTACCCTCAGCATTCAGCACCGAGCCGCATCCGGCATTATAAAGTCGATCGTTTTCGAGCAGCGTGACGCAATATTCCACTACATCTAACGCACTAGCCCCCGCTGCCAATCGTTGGCGACCCCGTTCTAAAATGTCGGTGATACTCTGGTTAAACTCCACTTCACTGGCTTCGTGTTTGAGATCCTCTAGGGCACCAGCACCACCATGAATCATCAGGGAATAGGAATTAGACATTAATTTGGTGACGGATTGATTACAACTAATAGTTTAATGGAGTACTATCGATCGAGATGAGATAACTATGATTCGATCGACTCGATCGTCAGTTATCTAGAACCCATTTGAGATCTCGTTTTGGATTTTTGGGCAACGATACAGATCATTCCATTAATGATTTCATTCTGAATGACTTCTAATTTTAGTTTTTGTAACCGATCGCACACCCAACTTCGATCGAGACGTAACTTCGGATAAGAGCTAGTAGTCAG
>JBJOOY010000248.1:0-3317 GCA_046051065.1 Cyanobacteriota bacterium | reverse complement strand
AACGCATTATTTTTTAATCCTAACAAACTATTTACTATACCCAAAATATAACTAGCCCAAAAGCAATTTTCATCTAAGGCGATCGCTGACTGACAATCGCGTTTTGCCCGGGCATATTCGGCCTGGCGAAAATAGATCCAACTGCGCTGAATCCACGCCTGAAGGTGTTGTGGATCTAGCTCGATCGTGGTATTATAGTCTAATAATGCTAGTTTAAAATCCCCAAATTCAGTATAAATTAATCCTCGTCGAAAATAAGCACCAATCAGTTGAGGATTTAACTCGATCGCTCGATCGCAATCCTGAAGAGCTGCTGAATGGTCGCCCAAACAACGATGTAACTCTGCTCGATCATCGTATATTGCCGCATGAGGCTTACGCTCGACAGTGAAATTAAAATCAGCAAGTGCGCCCGCCAAATCGCCCAACTGCTGCCGCGTCCGCCCACGCGCATGATGAAATACGGGTTGGTTGGAGCGGAGAGTAATTGCGAGATCTAAATCGACTAATGCCTCGGCAAATCGCTCCAATTGCTCGAAACAAATGCCCCGATAGCAATAGCCATTGGGATCTTGCGGATAGCTTTTAATGTACAGATCGAGGTTAAATAGCGCATCGCGATAGTTTTCCGTCTTGACTAAAGCGACGGCATTTAACCAGCGTGCCGATGTATGCAGGGGATCTCGATCAAGAATTTGTTTACAATCAGCCAGAACTTGATAATAATTTTTGACTAGCTTGGATAATAGCGCGCGCTGATAGTAAAAATCGAGTTGAGATCGATCGATCGCAATTGCCAGATCCCACTCTAATAAGGCATTTTCATAGTCTTGCACCTGAGTATATACCCGTGCTAGTCCGCTATGAGCGATCGCTAGTTGGGCATCCCATTCTACCGCAATTTTATACGCCGATCTGGCTTGGGCATAGTCGCTGGCAGCAAGTGATTTTCGTCCGCGTTCGCAATATTGCAGCGCGAAATCTCTACCTGTAACTGAAGTCTGATATTCAGCAGCGGATGTTGTACTCGATCGAATTTCTAGTGTTGGTAATGCTCGATCGGCAACTGCGGACGCACTATATTCGCATTCATCAGTGGGTACTGGTGCAGCGAGGCGAGCTTCAGTTGTGAATTTGTCACCTCGCGGCTTAGTCAAAGTTTGGCTGGGAACAGTTCCTGTCAGATCTGTGATATCGATCGATGTAGTATTTTTATTATCTGTTACTGTTTCACTCGCCCAAAAATCTTCATCGCCATGGGATAATTTTCCCGCAGGAGGCTTGTGCTGGGGCGGCGGTGTTGATGTCTCCAATAGATCTGAGTAGCCATTCTCAGCAGTAAACTTTGAAGTAAAGAAAGATGAATCAGGATTCGGCATGATAATTTAAAAAAAAGTTGACTTACAGCGGCCATATTTAAACTTAACCAGGCTATTGATATTAATCGATCTTCACATCATCCCGAGCGCTTCGATCGTAAACATAACTTGCTGATGAAAAACAGTATTTTTAAATTTTTGACAGACTAATACTGCCTGATAAAGAATTGCTTTAGATGCTTCTAATTGCCCCATATAATATAGAGACAATCCTTCTGCATAGAATCCCGTTTCATCTCGCTTGTTAACAGATTCTAAGCCTTGATTTTGAATTTCTTGTGCTAAATCAAAATCAATTTTTGCTTTGTGCTCGTGTTTGAGATCGTAGTGAAGTAGACCTCGATGATACAAGGCGCAGATAAAATTTGGCTCGATATCGATCGCTTTCGTAAAACTAATAATTGCTTCTTGTTTAAATCCTGATAATGATTGCACTACACCCATTAAATAATTAGCAGTGACTAAATGGTGATTTTCCAACATTAACGGAGAGGTTCCACCCATGAGTGCGAAAATTTGCTTGCAGTCATGCATTACAGCAGTATACTCACCATGCCGAAAATAAATCCAAGCTCGCTGAAGATAGGCAGTTAGATCTTGGGGATTGAGCTGAATTAAGCGGTGATAGTCTGCTAAAGCTGCATGAAGATTGCCAACTTCTGTATGAATTATCCCTCGTTGACAATAAGCACTTATGAGTGAACGATCGAGCTGAATTGCTAGATCGCATTGAATTAAAGCCCGGGAATAATCGCCGCGACTGAGATAAATATCCGCACGATTAACATAAGCCTGTGCCATGTGTGGATCGAGACTAATCGCTCGATCGTAATCTTTCATTGCACCAGTAAAATTACCCGATAATTGCAAGATTCGTCCGCGTCTGCGGTAGAATATGCCGAGATCGCCTTTAAGTACGATCGCCTGATTGAGATCGTTCAATGCTTGGGGCAGATCTTTCAATCTTTCGTAACTAATTCCTCGATAATAGTAAGCATAAGCATCATCTAATTGTAAGTTCAGATATTGACTGAAATTAAATATCGCCAGTTGATAGTTACCAAGCTGAAAATGAGCGCGGGAATTTAACCATCTGACCGAAATGGCACTTGGTTGACGTTCGAGGATAAATTTGCAGTCGAGCAGAACTCGATCGTAAGCTGCTAATTTCTTATTGACGAGAGCGCGATAGTAGTAAAAATCCAAGTTTTCGGCATCGTGCTGGATTGCCCGATTGCAGGCGATTAGAGCTGAGTGATAGTCTCCTAACCCATAATAGGCTCGTGCTAACCCACCATCAGCTACAGCTAAAACTGGACTGAGTTTCAGTGCCAGTTCGTAATCAGTTTTAGCATCGGCATATTTTTTTAACTCGATCGAAGATCCACCCCGCGCACAATAAGCTGACACACAGTTCGGATCGAGTGCTAATGCTTGAGTATAATACTCGATCGCTCGATCGTGTTCGCCTCTAAATGCACTGTCATTACCCTGTTGATGAAGTTTTTGGACTTGTGTATTGACTCTATCTCTCGGCAAATCTAGTTTTTGGATAGATATCAGATTGTCATATGAGTGTGACATAGGTGATGTGTTCGTCGAGATGGCTTCAACTAAAACGACAATATTTGTCTGTTTAGTATGCCCATCTCAAGCTACTTTCACTCTATTTATGTCATAATTCACTCGATCGAGGATTAGTCGATTGAATCATCCCATCAATCCAATGGTTGGAGATCGATCATCATAAAAACAATGCAAAAGTACTAGCAAAAGGGTACTATAATATTGCTGTCGCCACTAAGTTAAATATTGCCCTATGTCTTTCGTTGGTTTGCACATCCACAGTGACTACAGCCTGCTTGACGGTGCGAGTCAGTTGCCCAATTTGGTCGATCGAGCGGTAGAATTGGGGATGCCAGCGATCGCATTGACAGA
>JBJOOY010000247.1:0-3772 GCA_046051065.1 Cyanobacteriota bacterium | reverse complement strand
GATTGATATGTGGCGGAGAATTAAAGCTTTTGCCGAGCAGGGGACAGAGTTACAGGCGATCGTGTGGTGGTTTGGCACTAAACCAACTCGGGCTGAAATAGCTGAAATTCAAAAATATGTTAAAAAGCTACATCTGTTTGAAATCGAACAGACATGGACTGCTCGGCTGCGCAGAATCTTCGATCTATTATCTTATCCACTGGAAACGACATCTAGAATTATTAAGGGACAAAGTTTAAGTCTGCTAATAGATGAGGTTCGAGACTTTAATCCTGATGCCATATTTTTGGAGAGTATTCACGGTAGTGTAGTTGCTAAAACTTTAAGTCAAGTGATTAAGATCCCCCTACTGACTCGATCTCCAAATATCGAGCATCTCTATGCTCAGAGAATGTTGCAGTCAGCGATCGGATTTAAAGATAAGTTCAGGAGATACTTAGCAACTATTAATCTGGAAAAACATGAAAAAAATGTGTTAAGAAGCAGCAAATTTTTCTATGATATTTCTGAGGATGATCTCAAGTTTTGGCACGCCAATGGTTTTACTAATGGTCGGCTGCTACCGCCAATGATTGAGTTTTCAGATTCAGAAGTAGTAGTCTCTCATGATGCCGATCCAACAACAATATCTTACGATTTAGTTTTTTTAGGTAATTTATTCGCTGAAAATAATGTGGCTGGATTAATTTGGTTCTTAACCGAAGTGTGGCCGATTGTCCGAGATCGATTGCCTGAAGTTACTGTGCTAATTGCAGGTTCTAATCCTGTACTTAGAATCAAACAGATTTGCGAACAAACTGAAGGTGTAACTCTGAGTATAAATCCTAAATCAGCTACTGACACCTATCGATCGGGACGAGTATTAATTAATCCAATTCTAAAAGGTAGCGGGGTCAAAATCAAGTCGATCGATATGTTAACGATCGGCAAGCCGATTGTTTCGACAATTGAAGGTATATCTGGACTACCTGAAGAGATCGTTGAGAAATATTTTAAAATTGTGCCTGATGCTCGATCTTTTGCCTCAGCCTCGATCGAGTTTTTATCTACAAGCAAAATATCTACCTCAACACTAACTGATCGACAAGATTATCTGCCAATAGTTGCCGATCGTGAATTACTAGAATTTTACTTTGGTAATAAAATTATTCAAACTGTTATTGCTGATATTGAGTCAATTGTCGAATAGCAATAACTTCAAAATTTGACAGGTTTGTAACCATAGCGATCAAGAAAATTGAGCTGGTCGATCAATCATCAAAATGGCTGAAATAGATTAAAGCTGAAATAGATTAAAATTATGGTAAATTTATTTTTATCCATCATTCAAATCTAGCATAATTTTCTTATCAACCAGCTATCTATATGTTTTTATCAATTATCCACAGATAAACTAATGTCCGAACCCAAAACGACCTCTAACCAATCTGCCCGCAGCATTGATGTTAACTCCTTACGGCTCGCTTTGTTATTTCCAACGGTAGAACTAGGAACTTACTGGCAACCCGTACTGAGCAAGCTGGCGGAGATAACCAGGCAAGTTGTTTTATATACAGGTCGTCCGTGGGCGGGATTCGACCCAAAAGATCCTACAACTGCAACTGTAGAAGTAGTAGGGGAAACAGTCAGAGTGACCACTAACTTGGATAAAACTGATTATGGCGGCGGCTATATGAAGTTATCAACTAAGATCGTGGGTCGATTGCTCAGATTTAAACCTCAAGTAATTATTGCTTGTGGATTTTCGATCTGGACGATTTTAGCATTGCTGTCTAAACCCATCGGTCATTGGCGCGTGATTATTGCCTGGGATGGAAGTTCGCCAAATGTTGACTTTCGGCATTCCAAGCTCCGCTTATTGTTGCGGCGATCGATCGCTTATTTTGCAGATGGATTTATCACCAATACCGAAGCTGGCAAATCATACTTCTGTGAGTTTTTAAGTATTAACCGCAATCAGATTGTAGTGAGGCCATATCTGGTTCCCGATCCAGAAACTTTATTAGGCGGAGCCGCGTCAATGGTACCAGCTAGTTTAGCGGCTGTAACTCCTGTATTTTTGTATGTCGGGCGGATCGAGGAACGCAAAGGGATCCATTTATTGCTGCAATCGTGTAATATTTTACACAAAGAGGGCCATAAGTTTTCCTTGCTGATTATTGGTAGAGGGCCTCAACGAGACGAGCTAGAAGATTATTGTCACAGCCAAAACTTACATGATTGTGTAAAGTGGTTGGGCTGGGTCGATTACCACCAATTAGGTGGATATTTTAGGCTTGCCGATGTGTTGGTCTTTCCATCCTTAGAAGATATCTGGGGGATGGTTGCGCCAGAAGCAATGGCCTTTGGCAAGCCAGTTTTATGCTCGAAATGGGCCGGATCGTCGGAACTAATCGCACATGGCAAAAGTGGTTTCATTTGCGATCCCCATTCACCCACAGAAATGGCTGCGATGATGCGACAATCGATCGAATCACCTGAGTTGATTTCAGCTATGGGAAAGGCAGCTCAGGATACTATGGCTCAGCACACTCCAGAGGCTGTTGCTCAGTTTTTAGCTGAACTCAGCCTGCAAACACTAAATCGATCGAGATTTAGATAATATCGAACGAGGGCACCATACACTATGCGGTCAATTAGTCCATTCACATTGCCAATTCATCGCTTCATTTTGCGCATGCGGGTAGATGTTACAAGTTATCGAGATGCTACGAAAAGAGTTTTACAATGGGCAGCAAATCGAGAAAGCCGATACATTTGTGTTGCTAACGTTCATATGGCGATGGAGGTCTATGATTCTCCCAAATTTGCTGATGTTGTCAATCAAGCAGATCTAGTTACCTCAGATGGCATGCCATTGGTGTGGGCATTACGCTTATTTGGAATTCACAATGCCGAGCGAGTTTACGGCCCGACACTAATGATGCATATTTGTGAAGCAGCAGCTAAACAGCAGATTCCGATTGGCTTGTATGGGGGGACAGAAGATAGCTTGGCCGAATTCACCAAATTTTTAAAATCGCGTTTTCCCAAGATTAAAATCGCCTGTAAAATTGCGCCCCCGTTTAGAGCGCTTACGGCTGATGAGAAAATTAACTATAGAAAGCAAATCAACTACTCAGGCGCACGGATACTTTTTGTGGGGATCGGTTGTCCCAAACAGGAGTATTGGATGGCACAACAGATCGATCGAATTCCCGCTGTGATGCTAGGAGTAGGTGCAGCTTTTGATTTTTATACTGGGCGGGTAAAACAAGCTCCCAGGTGGATGCAAGACAGGGGATTGGAGTGGTTATTTCGGCTAATTCAAGAGCCTGGAAGATTATGGAAACGATATGCTTATAATAATCCCAGATTTGTGATATTTTTATTGTGGCAATATTTATCCCAGTCGCTCGGTTTCAATCGACTAGAAAAGCGACCATCGAATAATAAGTAGCACATCGCAGTTACCACAAGTTCATACTTTGGAATGAGTATATAAATGGTAAAATCATCATGGCAACAGCTCTTATCTAGACGGAAAGTTATCACGATCGGGATTGGTGCGGTAACTGCGATCGCCATTGTGGCATTAAGTAAGTCTAAAGTACTGAGTAACATAATCGATCGATTCAATCCCGATCGCGGTAAAATTTTCAATTACAAAACCAGAAAATTTACAGTAAGTGGCAACAGATCTCTCAAACAGCGGGCCAGCGCAAAAGGACTAATTTATGGCGCTTTCCCTCAAGCAGATCGTCAAGCTTTTGCTAGTAATCTAACATTACAG
>JBJOOY010000246.1:0-3021 GCA_046051065.1 Cyanobacteriota bacterium | reverse complement strand
TTGCATAAATTAACTTCTGGAAGAAATACCGATCGTAATTGGCGCGATCGAGCTTAATTTTAGGCTAGGATGGTCTTCTAATAATTGATTGACATTCCATTCATTCTTAAAGAGTAAAACCGGACGATTCCAATGGTCTTTGATCACTAAAGTATTAAATAAGCGTCCCACTTTATCTAAAGCATCCCAACCATTAATTACCCATCGGGCAACAGAATATCCTAGCGGTTCTAATGTTGTTTCTACCCCATATTCATTCCGCATCCGAAACTGAACTACTTCAAATTGGAGTTGTCCGACTGCGGCTAAAATTGGGTCGCGTTTAGATTCATCGGCGGAGTACATAATCTGTACAGCACCTTCTTCTTGGAGTTCGGTTACGCCTTTTTGAAATTGCTTAAATTTAGACGGGTTAGGATTGCGCAGGAAGGCAAATATTTCGGGTGAAAAACAAGGTATCCCTTCATACTCTAGCTTTTTGCCACCAGTATAAATTGTATCCCCGATCGCGAATACACCTGGATTATTTAGCCCAATTACATCACCTGGATATGCTTCCTCGATCGATTCGCGATCTTGAGCGAATAACTTTTGGGGACGAGATAATCTGACGGTTTTACCAGTGCGAGCGTGGCTGACTATCATATCTTTTTCAAATTTACCAGTACAGACCCGAATAAATGCGACTCGATCGCGATGTTTGGGATCCATATTAGCTTGTAATTTAAATACAAAACCAGAAAATTCTGGATAACTCGGATCGATCGATCCCAAATTAGAATTACGATTGCCAGGTTTGAGAGCGTATTCTAAGAAATAGTGTAAAAATAATTCGACCCCAAAATTGGTCATTGCACTCCCGAAGAATACTGGAGTCATGTAACCCGCATGAATCGCATCTAAATCTAACTCCGAACCTACCCCATCGAGGAGTTCTAAATCGCTTTGGAGTTGTTGGAATAAGTCTCGATCTAATAATTTTTCCAGCCGAGGATCGTCAATGTCGAGGACTGTATCGGTTGCTTCGCGGCTACCATGCGCCGTTCGCTCGAATAGATGTACTTTGCGCTGATGGCGATCGAACACGCCTTTAAATCGATCTCCGCCGCCGATCGGCCAATTTACAGCATAGGTCTGCAAGCCTAATTCCTGTTCAATCTCATCTAATAATTCTAATGGTTCGCGGCCAGGTCGATCCATCTTGTTTACAAAGGTGAAAATTGGTAACTCGCGCAGTTTGCAGACTTCAAATAACTTACGCGTCTGTGGCTCCAAACCCTTGGCGACATCGATTAACATCACGGCATTATCGGCTGCGGCTAGCGTCCGGTATGTGTCTTCACTAAAATCTTGGTGTCCGGGTGTATCGAGTAAATTTACCTGAAAACCTTGATAACCAAATTGCAACACCGTTGAAGTGATCGAAATTCCCCGCTGTTTCTCCATCTCCATCCAGTCAGAAGTCGCCTTGCGCTGATCCCGTCTAGCTTTCACCGCACCTGCTTCGTGAATAGCTCCGCCGTACAGCAAAAGTTTCTCTGTCAGTGTCGTTTTCCCAGCATCGGGGTGAGAAATAATCGCGAAGTTACGTCGATGTTCGACGGCAATTTCGAGTTCGGTAGGGAGGAGTTCGGTGGACATGGGGTGAGGTTTACGTTAGCTGGCTCAATTTTTCGATTATATCTGGTTTTTAGCCTTGACTGAGAGAGATCGGGTTAGTTAACCTAGACTTCTTACTCATAATATCTCCATATCTCCCAGATAATTCGATCGAATTTGGCGATTTACTTATGCTCGTTCATGGGTAGATCGCCAAATAATAATGACAAGACTAAATCGATCGCAAAAATCGCAATTCCAGAGATTACTACTGCGGCTGTAGCGGATTCACCAACTTGCTTGACACCTCCTTGCGTAGTCATCCCCCAACCACAACTAATCGTACTGACAGCACCACCAAAAATAGCGCCTTTGAGGATCAGCCGGAGCAAATCAGCGGGTTCTAAAAATGCTCGAACCGACTCTAGAAAGAGTGCAGGGAGAACTTTATAAAACTGAAACGCTGCAAATGAGCCGCCGAGAATTCCACATGCCAAACCCAAGATAATTAAAATTGGCATCATGCCACAGCAGGAAATTACGCGGGGCAAAATTAGATAATCGAGCGGATCGGTTCTGAGAATGTAGAGTGCATCGATTTGTTCGGTGACTTTCATCGCACCAATTTCTGCCGCAAATGCCGAACCCACTTGTCCCGCTACTACACTCGCCGTCAAAATTGGTGCCAATTCGCGACAAAAGGCAACTGCAAACGCTCCACCCACAGAATTAATCGCCCCAAATTGCTCCAACTGTCTAGCCATCTGAATGGTAAAAATCATTCCTGCTAAAATATTCACCATTAGGACAGGCACCATTGATGCTGGACCAACCTTAAATAGATGTTCGGGGATTTTGTGCCAGTAAGTCTTCCCTTGAATCAAATGTAGCCAAATTTGACCGATCGACAGAAAAGTGAATCCAAATCGTTTACATTCATAAGGGCGGGAGTTGTTATTAGACTGGGGTATCATGTGCAAAAAGCGTGGGATGAGCACCGAAGAGTGAGTAGCTCTAATTGTATAAAATTTAACTAGACGAGAATGTTCGCTGTCACCGATTGCGGATTTCCACCCAGGAAACACGCACCGCTATCTCCCTGTAAGCTATGCTAGATTCAATACAAGCAGATTTTAGTCTAGTTAAAAGGGGATTTAAAATGATTGATTCTGGCGATCGCGGTAGTAGTGGCAAACGAAAACTATTTTCTTTGTTGTGTCACGGTTCGATCTTTTTTGGTCCGTTGCTGATTTCTATCTTAGTTCCATTGGCTGTCTTACTAACCTTTGACGATGCAGTAATTAAGGAAACTGCCAAAGAAACTCTCAATTATCACCTTAATCTTTGGTTCTACCAAGCAATTGTAGTTGGACTGGGTGCTTTTTTCACATTTTTAATTATCACAATTCCCTTAGCATGGAT
>JBJOOY010000245.1:0-4038 GCA_046051065.1 Cyanobacteriota bacterium | reverse complement strand
ATTGGAGTTGACAAAAAATTTGCATGCAAATTTTGTCCTTTCCGAGCTTTACCTAGAGAGATCTGATCGTTTGATTGTTCGGGATTAGGATCGACATAAAACAGTTTTCGCTGACTCGATCGAGTTGGTAAACGGTAATATGCCGATTTCATCAGACAAGTAAATGGTGCATTGTCCAATAAACCACCATCGAGAAAATACAGCCGATTATTGCGATCTAGTGAACGATCCTGTTCTAACTTACCCCACATAACTAATTGACGATCTACTAAATTCTGTCGATTTTGTAAATCCACTTCCACCAGGGGAAAAATCATCGGAGTTCCGGCAGTAATCTGACATAATTTAGTTAAAGCTTGATAAGTATCTTCAGGCGATCTAGGTAGTTCTCGATCCTGATAGTGAGGATTAAATGGTTCTTTTCTACCTTGACGATGTTTGAGTAAAAATAGCGTGCGATGATTTTTGGAACCGATCTCAATCCCACTTTCTGTTAAGATTCGATCGACTTTACCAAGATAATTAGTGCCAGAGATCGCCAGATCTAACTCTCTACTGGCTGAGAACCATTCTTGCGCAGGACGAGGTATTTTGCGATCGCCGTCACAAATCGATGCATATAGATCGGCATTATTATGATGCAAGCCCGATTCTAGTGACTGCGTTTTAAATGCATTAGGTTTGCAGATTAATTCCCATAAATCCCCACTGTTGCGCCAAATACTCGCAAATATATTAAAATCTACTAATTCGTGCTCGTTACTATTTGTCAATGCATAGCTCAACAGGATCCCATTAATCCCCCCCGCCGAACTTCCAGAAATAGTATCAACGACTAGATCGGCATCCGTCAAGGCTTTGACTAACTTATAAATACCTCGACCCCTCACCGCATGATAAAATTCTTGACAAATACCATGGGTATAAATTGCCAAAGCGATGCCACTATGAACTACCAACCCCAATTGTATTTCTTGTAAAAATTTTGGCTGGTAATAGCTACTTTGACTAGACATAATGGCAAATTACGATCGACAACTTAGGTAATAGAAGCAAAGATAAAAATTGGGACTGAGGTTCGATCGAGCTAGTATCAGTATAAACCGCACAGAGGAGATCGTTTTCTATCTTAGCAGGGTATTTGATACTTAGTTAATCCCCTGAACATTTACTAATAATTTAGTCATAATCTAGTTCGCGATCGAATGCAGAATGAACATTATCCACACCGTCAACTCGAATTTATCTCCTTGGGATCGGACGATCGATACTAGCTTTGTCAGTGCAAAATCGAAACCGAGGGTAGGTGCAAACTGTACCTGCCGCTACATTTTATATCTGATTTAGGGCACTGTCTAGTTAGGGGGTGAGTGCTAGAATATGAGTGCCGCTCGTTTTCTCGATCGATTACTAGTTATTGGCTTCGATTGACTATCGCTTAAAATAGTGTTTTCTGTCTTACTTTATTTGCTTCATCTACGAGGTGAATCTTGTCAATGCCAGTACTCAAATGTGCCATCAATCGCAAGACTTGTTCTAACCCTTGACGGAGTTTGATTTCTTGGAATGGTTGTCCTAAAATCGTTAAATTACTCTGAGCGGCAATTGGATTCGATGTGAGCAAGGCTAAGGCTGTTTCCAGGATTTGACGATCGATTCGATATCGTTCGATTCCTTCCAGCCTAATTGATTCAACTGCTCGATCTGCCGATTGGAGTTCGGCGAGAGTGGGTGGGGAAGGTGGAGTAGAATTAGTTGCCACTGCTAACTGTCGATCGACTAAAATGCGCGTAATTTCCACCTGCGATCGGGTATGGAGATTAGATGTCGGTAGCACCTGTTGTAATGCCTCGACAGCCGCCTGGCGATTGCCTTGACTCAGGCGACAACGGGCTAATCCGAACGCCGCAGTGGGATAATTTGGATCTGTCTGTTCGACTAGTTCGTACATTTGAGCTGCCAGGGCGTAGTTTTGAGTCTGCCCTGCTGCGATGGCTAGAGCCAGTTTTGGCGCGATTTCCCCTGGGAGATCGAAATATACTCGATCGAATGCCGTTTGAGCAGCTTGAGGTAAATTCTGAGCGAGGAGCATGCGCCCGCGATACCAATCTACCCGCCAATCCCAGGCATCTTGCTGGGCTACTGCAGCTAGTAATGTTTCAGCTTGATGATAGTCATGAGATTCGTTGGCGGAGCCTCCGCTGTGCGAAATCGTCCCGCGATCGATGCAACTATTTGCCAATCGGAGTTTAGCTTCGATCGAGGTAGGTAATTGTTTGACTACTTGAGTTAATTGTTCGATCCGTCGATCGAGATTTGATGTCATGCTGGCATTGAGCACGTCGTTAAAGCCCCGATCTTTAGCATCGATGAGTAAATGGGGTAAATGCAGATAAGTAGGCTGAATCGGACTAAAATCGCCACCCCCAGTCACCGCCAATTGATCGCCATCAAAGAGCAGACTTGCCGCAGGGCGGGGCGTTGTGGTTTCCCGCGCGACAACTTCTCTGAGCACACCCAAGAGTTGCTCCGCCATTTCTTCGGCTGTTTGAAATCTGTCATCAGCATTTGTGGCTGTAGCTTTGAGCAGGAAACGATAGAGCGATTCTTGCTGAGCGAAAATCGGATCCTCATTCGCACTGGGAAGGGTATATTCGTGTTCGCGACTGAAACCAGGAATATTAGTGATTAATACAGCCAAAGTTCGCCCGATCGTAAATAAATCAGAAGCGATCGTCGGTCCTGCACCAGCTTCTGGAGCAGAATAACCGATCGTCCCATAAATATCACCATCGGGATCGTCAATTTTTCTCGCACCGCCTAAATCGATTAACTTAACATCATCCCCCTCCAGCATGACGTTATCGGGCTTGAAGTCACAATAGACTAAACCGAGCTGATGGAGATAGGCAAACGCACCAAGAATTCGATGAATGTAAGCAATTGCCTCAGATACAGGTAAAGTTCCCCGCTCCTGCCGCAGTTCCTTGAGCGTTTTACCGCCCACATATTCCATCACGATATAACCTTCCGTCTCGTGGTTGACAAAGTTATAAATCCCCACGATATTGGGATGTTTTACTGCGGCTAAAAATTGCCGCTCCGCCAATGCTACCGCTGCACTTGCCGCATCTTCGCTATTTAATAAGCCCTTGAGTACCACATACCTCGATAACAGTCGATCGAACCCTAGATAAATCCAGCCTAAACCACCATAGGCAATTGCTCCCTTCACTTGATACTGTCCGCCTACCACATCTCCCGGTTGCAAACTCGGCACAAAATTATACTTCTGTCCACACTTAGTACAAAACCCCCGATCCCGCTTAGCTAGTTGGTTACACCCCGCACAGAAACGTTTATTTTCTGGTACCTTTGCCTCGGCTAAAATGGCTAATTCGGGATCGGTGGAAGGTAATTCCGGAATTGAAACTAACCCCGCACCTAATTGACGGCGACTGCTTTTTGCTACTGTAGGCGCACTCCTCCGGCTCCCACGCGATCGATTTTGAGTAGGACTCGATCCGGTACCTGTGGCGATCGGAGTACTACTCGCAGCCATTTTATGACTCTGCGAATTAGTCTGAATCGGTTGATGGCTAACAGTCGCAGCGAGGGCAAGATCGAGTTCTGATGATGATTTCAGCGCGCTCATCCCACAAGTATCGCAGTAACCATCATCAATAGTGCCATTACAGCCGTTGCGGGTACAGGTTAAGTTTGACATCATATTAGCTCGATTTGGGCGATCGCTTTTTTGTGATGATACTCGATCGCTAGCATAAGTCGATCGAGCTATTGGCTACTGGCACTGTCTAGCTAACGGGTGATTAATAGCTTGAATTGGCTTTGGATCAAGACTTTCGACCATTTTTAGCCCGATCCCCGAAAGTTTTACACAGCAAGGGTTAATGACCTAATTACCCATTAAGTGAACAGTGCCCGATCACAAACTATCTGAACTGGATGCAGTGAGGTATAACTTAAGCTTACTTCAAATCTAATAAACCTTGTTCTTTTAATTTAGGATTGAATCTA
>JBJOOY010000244.1:0-3339 GCA_046051065.1 Cyanobacteriota bacterium | reverse complement strand
GTTATGCAATCAAAACTATCAACCACCATTCGAGGTTAAACAGGGAGTCAGCAATCCCGAACTGATCCGATCGTTTCGAGATGTAGCCGTTTCCAGTGAAGCGATCGCGATCGCCCAATTTTATCTCACTGACGAACAGCAGATCGTCGATCGGCTCAAGCAAGTCGGTCATATTCAGGGGTTGAATAATAGTAAAAAGGCGTACCTTAATATCGATTACCCTCAGTATGGATCGATTAAGCTATTCGATCTCAATGCTGCAAATTTTAAAGCATTTAAGGAACTAGAAAAGGGGAGCATTCTATTAGATTTTAATGCTAGAACGGCATTTACATATTTTAAAGAACCGATCGGCACACTCGCTAAACTCGATCCGCAAGTCTGCCAAGATTTAGTTGGAAAGTACCCCGATGGTATGTTCATTGCTAGAGAACGGTTTAACGATTTGGTTGAAGCTGGAAAAATCGACCTTCAGGCAATTAGTAGCGATCGCCGCGAACTCGGACAAGAGCGCAAGCAGAACCTCGCCAAACTCCGCCAAGCATTCGATCGGGCGGGAATTGCGCCGTTAGAGGCATTAGCCGCGATCGCGCAAACTACCAATCGTTCTAGAGCGGGGTATCTCATCGCTGCTTACCCCGATGCCCTCGCCGAGCATATTCAGTCGATGCCCGTCGATAATCTCCTGCTTGATGCGATCGATCCTCAGTCAGCGCAAGCAGTCGATCGCGCGTTGAGAGTCGTGGGTGATGCACCGTTTGAGTTTCAGGTTAGGGACGATGGTAAATTGATAATCGAAGCCCCTGGTGCGCCGACTGTAAATTTCTTGGGCAATCGTCCCCAAACTAGCGACTACCGGATCGATACGAGAATTAATGCGGCGGGGAGCCTGTCGCCAGGATTAGTGGGAGTCGGCAATCTCACAGCGGAAGCCTATTGTGTTTCCCTCAAGCTCAAGGAGCAGGGTAAAGGATTGCTGGCGATGAATCTGACTACTGCGGGTAAGCAACTGACGAATACCCAAGAAAGATCGGCAACAGCTTTGGGTTTGAGCCTCGATCCGGTGCGTTCTCTCCCCTACTCGATCGACATCATGAATATGAATTGCCCGATTACGCACGGAAGCGCGGGCTTGACAGAAATTTGGGCAGACAAGGTTGCAGATGATACCCCGATCGAATTTAAGGAATTTCGATACAACCCGTTAAATCCAGGGACTGGCAAACCCTCATTTGCGGCTGTCATCGAACATCAGGGTAAGGACTATTACCTGAATGGAGTCATCTCCGAACTGTCAGCGACGGGGGCTAAAATTGCCGATTTATACCCAGACTATTTCATCAAGGAGAACTTTACCAGACAGGTTTCCCAGTGCGAACCGCTGGTGACTGGGTACACGCTCCAGCAGGACATCGACGGGCAGAAAATTAAATTAGGCGATATCACGACTGGATCTGCCAAAAAAGCTGGATATCTGCGAGATTTAACCCACGAGTCCGTCCGCGCCACCGAGCCGCTCCCCGTACCGATCGTTAATTCGGCGATCGCTAAAATTCAAGATCGATTGCAGCTCTCCAATCCCGATCGGATTTACAATTCAGCCTTGTGGGAAGTCTCTACTCCAGGCAAAGTATATCAAACTCGTTCGCGTTCTGAAGAATCGGCTCCAATTGATCGACTCGACACTTTCCGCTCCACCGTCCTTAACGATTTGAGTACGAATCCATTACTCATAACCCGCACTCAGACCCCTGTAATTGTCAATTCAGCCGTCAAATTCCAAGAATTCTATCAAATTAGCTGTCCTGACGAACAAGTGGCTGCGCTGAGAGCATTTTTGGATGTCGATCGAGACAAGGGTAAGAACGTTCCCTATCAACTTTACTCTTCAGTCGAGAATCCTTACCCAGCTTACGAGCCAGAATACCAGCGCGGCTATTCCGTCTTCCTCGTCGATCCGCAATCGGTACGGAAGAAAGGGAATCACAAAGCCGATCCGTTAATCGTCCGCATCAAGCAACTAGTAGATCCCGATCTCAAACAACCCCTCGATCCCCAAACATACGATCGACAGCTCCAAGCGGCTAAAATAGTTCGCCCGATCGTGGCTAAAAACTTACAAGACTTGGGGAGTTGGCTCTGTGATGCGGGTACGGTGGCAACCGCGCCCCAAATCGATATCGATAAACTCGCCAAATTACCTAAATCCCTAGCCGGAGTAGGCGCGGAGGCACGAGTGAGATTCCACGCACGAGCGGGATTGAGTGAGGATCGCCAACATACCGTGTTCTATTTCGGAAGCGAGTATCTGCGCGATCGGTTTGTCACCAATATGGGCAACGCCCCACTACCGATCGATTGCCCGTCCCAGAAAACTCGCCAAGGGACGATTTACGCCGCCGTCGTCCCGACAGCGGATATCAATAGCTACCTCAAAGAGCATCATCGTTCCCATAGTTATAACTGCGATGAGCGCGGGCAAACCCTCAACCCGATTTTGAGTACCTACAATGTCAACAAATTAGACACTTTACCCACTCGTGCCGCAACCGATATTTCGATGGGGTTTGCAGCCAATAAATATATCGGTAAATCGCTATTAAACAGCCCATCGCGGACAGATGTTTATCAAGATGCCTACCGAGAAAATGCCAACACCGATCGCTATCAGGCTGGTGACGTGGTGATGGTGACTGGCAATAGGTTCGACGGCAATTCAGTAATTAGATCCACCCTAGAGCCGTTTTTCGAGCAAAACTATCTACCCTTACTCAAAGCTGCCCGACAAGCAAAAGCCACGATCGTCTTCGGTAATGGCAATAGCATCGATGCCCTGACAAAACACTATCTAGCGCAATCTGGCTACACCATCCTCGAACATCCCCACGGCTATAACGAAGCGGTACCTGCGGAACGGGCGATCGATCGGCAACAGACACTCGCTCGACTAATCGATCGATCCCCACTTCCAACCGAAACTCCCCCAGTAGCCGAGCCACAAGAACTGCGTATCCCCGTCAATATCAAACAAGAGCAAAAATCCAAATCAAAATCCAATGCTCTATCGCTCTAAATCAAAAAAACTTCATCATAAACTTTTATTGTTACCCGTCGGGGATCGCAGAAAGAAAACCAGCAATTTCACCGATCTAGATACAGACTAAGTTCGTTTTTTAACCCGTCAATGTTTATCGATCCCCTTATTACTTATTACTTATCTCACATCTTGCACCAATACATATATACTATAATTGAATCAAAACTAATTCTAACGCCAGCCCCTGAGATGCCAGAAGCTCTCGTTTAAGCTCTACTTCTATCAACAATAAGTTGACAGCG
>JBJOOY010000243.1:0-3167 GCA_046051065.1 Cyanobacteriota bacterium | reverse complement strand
AATTTGAGTATCGTACTGCGCCCGTTGACTGCCAGCAGTATTAACAGCTTGGAGTTTGAGTTGGGCGATTGTGCTACGGGCGATCTCTTCCCTAATATTGCGCGCTTGATAAAAAGCCCAGTGGTCGATTTTATCTGCTTGCGCTTGCTGCATGCCTTGGACGATATTATCACCCTTGACATGACAAATGCCCATGAAAGTTGCCAAACAAGCAACGGTGACAGCTACCATGGCATTAAGTTTGTTTTTAGCTTGTTGCTGTTTGCTATTTTCTTCGTTCTTTTCTACAACTTCGAGTGGGTCGATATCCATAAGGCCATTTATATGGTACTAATTCTACTATTCTATAATTTAGCGAGCTGCCGATGTATCCTGAGTGGGAGGACTAGCGGTAGGGTATTATTAGTAACAGCAGTCAACAATCGATCGTGGATAACCTACAAATTCATAATTCCTAATTCTTATGGCTGAAAGCGATCGTAAACCTGAATATAGACCAGGCTTGGAAGGAGTTCCTGCGGCTAAATCGAGTATCAGTTATGTGGGTATCCAAACAAATGAGCTAGGTGAGAAAGAAGGTGTTCTAGAATACCGGAGTATCCCGATCCAATCATTAGCTCAGCATGGTAATTTTCTGGAAACGGCATTCCTGCTAATTTGGGGAAAATTACCTTCGCAGGATGAATTAAAAGAGTTTTCTAACGAGATTTATTCCCATCGCCGGATTAAATACAGAATCAGAGACATGATGAAGTGTTTTCCGGAAACCGGACATCCGATGGATGCTTTGCAGACTTCTGCGGCGGCTTTAGGACTATTTTACTCTCGTCGGGCACTAGATAAACCCGATTATGTGCGCCAAGCTGCGATCAGATTGATCGCCAAAATTCCGACGATGGTAGCAGCGTTTCAACTGATGCGAAAAGGTAACGATCCAGTTTTACCGCGCGATGACTTGGATTATGCCGCTAACTTCCTATACATGTTGACCGAAAAAGAACCAGATCCGCTCGTGGCAAAAATCATGGATGTGTGTCTGATTCTCCACGCCGAACATACCATGAATGCTTCAACTTTCTCTGCCCGGGTGACAGCTTCTACCCTGACAGATCCCTACGCGGTGATTGCTTCAGCCGTGGGTACCCTCGCTGGACCCCTGCATGGGGGTGCGAATGAGGAAGCGATCGAAATGCTGCAAAAGATTGGTTCTGTGGCTAATGTTCGTCCCTATGTAGAGAGGTGTCTAGAGTCAGATCCTAAATATAAGTTTATGGGATTCGGACATCGCGTTTACAAAGGGGTTAAAGATCCTCGCGCCGTCATTCTCCAAGAGTTAGCCGAACAACTATTTGATAAATTTGGCTACGATCCTTATTATGATATCGCGCTAGAGCTAGAGCGAGTATTGGAAGAATATTTGGGCGAGCGGGGGATTTATCCTAATGTTGATTATTATTCGGGGCTGGTCTACCGTAAAATGGGAATTCCCGCAGATTTATTTACGCCTGTTTTTGCGATCGCGCGGGTAGCTGGTTGGTTAGCACACTGGAACGAACAACTGCTAGAAAATCGGATCTTCCGTCCGACTCAAATTTATACTGGCGAACATCAGCATCCATACATGCAAATAGGGGATAGGGGATAGTTAACAGTCAACTCAAGAGTATTATTAATATCTATCCCCTAAACCCTAACCCCTATTCCCTAACCCCTAATAAATGAACTCCGTTTTAACATCGACATTTATCATTACCCTACTCCTGACAGTGGGGTTGTTTTTCTTCATTCGAGCTTCGACGAAAGATCGGATCGAGCAGATGGTACTAGAAACTAGTGACTCAGAAGCAGTGTTATTGCCCCGGCTGCAAGCATATTTTGCCGATCGAGCGTACCGAGTTACTGCGGTCGATCGAGACACTGATATCATCACATTTGAGGGTTCAGTCCGGCCGAGTGTCTTCTTGGCATCGTTACTGACTGGATTAGCTGCAATTGGGGCAATGTGTTTGGCGCTGGTGCTATCGATGTTATTTCCCGCTGTAGGTTGGGCATTCTTAGTATTAGTGCTCGTTGCACCCTTAGCTGGCTGGTTTTACTGGCAAGGCTCGTCCCGGGTCGAACGAGTCTGCCTGAAAGTCGAAGCACAAACAGATGCAAAATTACCAACAGCGATTAAAATTAGCGGTCATCGCGATGAATTGGCAGTATTTCAAGAAACACTGCAATTATGTGTCCGCGAAGAGATAAAATAAAAAAGCACCCAAATACTGGCGTATTTGAGTGCATCACTATGAAAACCGAAGATCTTGATCCTAGCTAGAAAGTCATGTAGTTAGTAGGTACTGCTGTAAACAGTCGCTAATTGACTTTCTGGTTCTGGTTCTAGCGATCGTAGACTGGGGAAGAGAAAATGGTTTTCTTCAACGTATTGTGCGCCGAACAAACCTTTCTCTGCCCAAAAGTAACGATCGGTCGTATGTTCGTTACGTTTTACCAACAATAAAGCTGGTGGAGCAATCCCTTCTGCTGAGATGTATTTGCGCGCAGCAGTCACAGGTTTATCTTCACCACTCTCAATACTGAATTGTGGAACCTGTTCCAAAATTCTCCGCCCTTCTTGCCGTCTCCGGCTTTTCCGTTTGCGTCTTCTAGCCAACCGCCTTACCTCCTCTTTTAAGTACAGACAGTGTAATGTCTGCTACAAAAGCCGTCGCCATTCTATCCGCTTATTTTTAAAAACTCAAGCCCCAGTAAAATTACCTTCTCATTCGCTCAAACCCAATAACATAAAGAAAAAATTAAGTTATGAAGGCAATTTAGGCTGAGAAAACTTTATATAACTTTAATGTTCTTAACAAAAATTAATATATACATCGATTCGGTCGTAATGAATTTGGTTGATATCGCTAATTTATGTCGATCGTGGCAGAATAGGTTAGTAGTGGCTAGCGATAAACCGACTTTTGACTCTGTTCCTATAAAAATCGCTACCTAATCACCGATCGCTAATGGCCGATGTCTACCACTGCAAGTTCCGAATTCATGGCTTTGTGTCGCGCTCAGTTGCAACTGTTGGCGGAAAGCTTGAGTGCGAGTCGCAGTATTGTCTATCTGTCTGAGGGTTTAGACGAGGGTGGTGAATCCAAGTTATTACCAGTGGTAGTTTA
>JBJOOY010000242.1:0-3845 GCA_046051065.1 Cyanobacteriota bacterium | reverse complement strand
AAGCTACCAGTCTGAAGTCGGTAATTATCGATCGTGACCATTACAAGTAGGGAAGCATCCCGCGCACTCTTGCGACATCAGTTTCGTCAACTACTACCGCTTTGGATAATTTGCGGCGTAGATCGGCACTTTTGTGTTCGAGCAAGTGACTTTTAAATGCCTTGCGGCGGATAATTTTACCGCTACCGCTGGCACGAAAACGCTTAGCTGCTGCTTTGCGGCTTTTGAGTTTCGGCATTAGAATAAATATGTTTTAGACACAGTTTGTTATTATACTCTACAATGATAGTTGCTGTCTAGAATTCAAAAAATTAGACAAATCTCTACTGGTCTGATATAATATTATTCTGTGAATTTTTCCAAAACACATGAAAGCTCAGGAAATTATTCGCTCGATCGAAGCGGAATACATCAAATCCGATCTGCCTACCCTTCACGTTGGCGATACCGTTCGCGTGGGCGTAAAAATTCAAGAAGGTAACAAGGAACGGGTTCAACCATACGAAGGCATCATTATTGCTAGACGTAACAGTGGAATCAACGAAACTATTACTGTTCGCCGTGTCTTTCAAGGTATTGGTGTGGAACGGGTATTCCTGTTACACTCACCCAAAATTGATAACGTCAAAGTAATCCGTCGTGGTAAAGTCCGTCGGGCGAAACTGTTTTATCTCCGCGATCGTGTCGGTAAAGCAACTCGCGTCAAACAACGGTTCGATCGTCCCTTGGTCTAGTCGATTCTCATTTGGGTGTCCTGACCGTTAACTCTATGCTAGGATTATCCTAAAGTACAGGGTCAGGAATCACACTCTAACTAAGTTAAGTTACATTTGCGTCCTTAGTTCAGTTGGTAGAACGTCGGTCTCCAAAACCGAATGTCGGGAGTTCGAGTCTTCCAGGGCGCGTAGATTAGATGTTGGTAAAGCTGAGTAAGCGATTACCTCGTATATAAATATTTTTACATAAACCCCGTTTAGGATGAGACCTGTAGTTTTTCTTCTGTAGGTTCGAGGTGAGATTTGACCCAGAGACGGTCAGCAACATCCAGTGGAGTTTGATTAAGACGGTGTTGAAAAAGTTGAACTAGCGGTAGCAAATCGGCCTTGTGCTTATGCTCTAAATCCCAAAAGCGAATCGTACAATCGGCACCTGCACTGATGATAATTTTACCATTTGGCATAAATTGCAGCGCTGTTACGGCATCTTGATGACCATCGAGAGTATAGATAATTTTACTGGTATCGGTATTCCACAATCGAATCTTGCGATCGGCACCACCACTAGCTAAAATTTTACCATCGGGACTAAATTGGACAGTATAAACAGATCCATTATGGCTATCTAAATTACTAAAATCCCCATGTAATTCTTGAATAGAATTTCCGATCGATTCCTTCCGGCGCAATTGAATTTTGCGATTTTTGTCGCCACTAGCAATCTGACTATAATTCGGACTTGCCGCCACCGTCCAGATTGAATTATTCGTCCGATAAGTAGCCATTGGTTGTTGGGGCATAGTTAAGTTCCAAATTGCTACCGTTCCCCCATCATCACCACTAATTAGATATTGTCCGTTGGTGAAAATGGCGATCGTATTGATTGGTTTATTATGCCATTGGAAGAGATAAATACACTCCCATTTTTGATCACCATTAACTATCGCAGGTGGTGCAGACTTAATGGCAGTAGATGTATTAACTGAATTGGTTTTTCCTACCTCGATCGCGATCGATTGAATAGGGTTAGACTCGGTGTTAGTAACTTGTTGAGTTACTAAATTCTGAATAGCAATATTATCTTGTAAAGCCGAAAGTGCATCTCGTGCAGTTGCATATCGATCGATCGGTTTGGGTTGAATTAACTTATCTATTACTGCGGCTAGATTTGGATCGATTGGCTGACCTAGAGTTCCGCGCCAGCTCCATTCACCTCGATTATCATCGAATAAGTCAAAGGGTGAAATTCCTGTTAATAAGTTGAGACAAGTGGTACCCAAGCTATAAAGATCGCTAGCAGGAAAAGCTTTGCCCCAACCCTGTTCTGGTGCCATAAATTCTGGCGTACCAATCTTTGTCCCTGGCAGTTGAGAGCTATTTGCTGTTGCTATTTTAGCTGCTCCAAAATCAACTAAATGTAACTGTCGATCGTCAGCCTGACGAATAATATTTTCAGGTTTAATATCTCGATGAATAAAGCCTAATTGATAGATGTACTCTAAAGTGGATAACATTGCCATCAATAGTTCTCGAATTTGTGCGGTTGAGAATACCCCATTTAATTCCAGTTCCTGCTTAAGATTTTGACCGTTAATAAATTCTTGAACTAAATATTGACGGCCATCCGGCATGATAAAATAGGCAAGTAATTTAGGAATATGTCGATCGTCTAATTGCTCTAATGCACTCGCTTCTTGGGTAAATAATTCAGCCGCTTTTTCGGCTGCGGTGGTCCCCTCGATCTGCGGAAAAATTGTTTGATGACACAAAAAGGTTTTGATGGTTTATCTTCATTGATCGCTTTAAAAGTGCGCCCAAATCCCTCTTGACCGATCGGTTCGACGGCTAAATATTGATCGCGTAATCTTAATCTCAGTCCACAACTGCGACAAAAGTTGCTCTGAGGCAAATTTTGTGGGTGCAAGCAACTAGGGTTTAGACAATAACTCATTAGTGTCAGTGAGAAGATATCGCGATTAAGTTTAGATAAATTTAGTTGTCGCAAACATTTTTTGCCACCAAAAATGCAACGGACAATAGAGAATTGGCATCCATAAACTGCTCAAAATTCCTGCGATCAGCATAACTGGAGAGCGATCTGTTAATAAATAGCTAAAACTGTCAAAATTGACGGCGGCAGATTGACCGATCGAGGATTGCAGTAGATATTGCCCAGCCATGATCAGTTCGGCAACGATCGATAATATAAAAGTCAGAACTACGACATTGACGATCGTTTCATCGCTATAACGGTGCTTGCGCAGCCAAACAGTCAGCACACCAACGATCGTCAGACTCACAATATGAGTGGTAGGGACAGCACCGAGTGATCCCGCAGCGGGTAAGGTCATCGCATCCTGAATCAATCCGAGAACGATTCCCGCTGTAGCTGCTGGCCAGATCGATCGATGCAAACTCCAAGCAATCATCCACATTACCAGCCAACTCGGCCCCACTCCCAAAATTTCCATACCTGGGAAACGGGTGGGTAATAATAGTAGACACAAGCTGACCGAACCAACGATCGTCAACAGATTGAGTCCAGTCAGAGTTAGAGGATGTAATCTGG
Source organism: Cyanobacteriota bacterium (assembly GCA_046051065.1). Lineage (GTDB taxonomy): Bacteria > Cyanobacteriota > Cyanobacteriia > Cyanobacteriales > Chamaesiphonaceae > Chamaesiphon. The sequence goes on along the minus strand of JBJOOY010000242.1, from coordinate 560 downwards.
TAATTTTCATAACACTGCGCCGAGTTTAATTCGATCGAATCGACATGTTGAGGTTGCGGTCGGGATGCTATACCTTCAGCGGGCATAATCTGAGCATTCCAAAATCGTGATGATATAATTTATCCACCCATCCACCCATCCACAATTTATGACCTTGCGGAGTATAATAATTACCGTTGTGGTGGGGTTGCAACAGGGCTGGGAATTGGTGCAGGCTTTACGACTGGTGTAACTGGAGTTACCACCGCTGCATGGGGATTGTAGGGGTGAACTGTGACCCATTCTAAATAGTTGAGTGGTGCTGTTAGTTCGACGATCGCTTCTGGCGCGGGAGATTTATTTAAATTAGTCTCCAACACTCGCCCGACAGGCAATCCGGTGGGAAATAATTGACTGACTGCAGAGGTAACAACAACATCACCTTTTTTGACCGTGAGGCGTTTATCGAAAAATTGTAACACTGCTCGATCGGCCCGAGTCCCTTGGAGAATTCCCATATTTCGCGTCCGGCTAATTAATACTCCCATGCGACTACTGGGATCGCTAACTAATAAGATCCG
>JBJOOY010000241.1:0-4029 GCA_046051065.1 Cyanobacteriota bacterium | reverse complement strand
AGATTAACTGTGCGGTCAGTCGCCTTTAGTCCAGATGGCCAACTTTTAGCTTCGGCTAGTGATGATAAAACCGTCAAGCTATGGAAGCGCGACGGCAAACTCCTCCAAACGCTTACCAATCATAATGCTCCTGTATGGAATTTAGCCTTCAGTCCAGACGGCCAAACACTTGCTAGTGTTGGGTACGATAAAAAAATTCGACTCTGGCGGGTGGCTGCCGATCGACTCGTTCCATTTCAAACCCTAGAGGGACATAAGGATTTTATTATCGGAGTAGCTTTCAGTCCAGATGGTAAGTGGCTAGCATCGGCCAGTCATGACAAAACAGTCAAACTGTGGCGGCGAGAAAGCAAATCTCCTCAGAGGATTGAACAGTTAGCTAAATTTGCCAACAAGCCAATCATTACTGTTGCTCATAGTGCTGTAGTTTCTAAAGTCGCCTTTAGTCCGGATAGCCGCAGTTTAGTATCGGTAAGCTGGGACAAAACTGTGAAGCAGTGGGGATTAGATGGATCTTTACTCAAAGTTTTTAATGGTCATACTCAAAGAGTTTGGGATGTCGCTTTTAGCCCCAAAGGTGACTCATTAGCTACGGCTAGTGAGGCAGAGTCAAAAATCAGACTATGGAGATTACAAAATCCGCTCAGTAAAATTTTGCGGGGTCACAAAGATGTCGTCCTACAAGCAATTTTTAGCCCTGATGGGCAGACCATTGCCTCTAGTAGTGACGATCGCAGCATTAAAATCTGGAAACCAAATGGTACATTGATAGCCACTCTCAACGGCCATCAGGCTGGGGTTTTGGGAATAGCTTTTAGCCAAGATGGACAAACTTTAGCTAGTGCTAGTTGGGACGGTACGGTTAAGTTGTGGCAAGTCAACCCAGCTTCTAGAAAATACTCTCTCTTGAAAACTGTACTAGGGAAAAGTGGTGGTGTGTGGAAAGTAGCTTTTACTGGAGATGGCACTCAGGTAGCTTTTACTGGTGGGGATGGCAGCATTAAGATCTGGTCTAAGGAGGGCGGGTTAATAACTTCTCAAAAGCAGCACAATGGCGAAGTACGTTCCATCGCTTTCTCCCCAGATAGTAAGTTGATTATTTCTGGTAGCGTAGATAAGACCATTAAACTTTGGAGTCCTGATGGCCGAATAATTAGGACGTTAACAGGTCATACAAATTCTGTTTGGTCGGTAGCCGCCGATCCCAACCCCAATAGTCATAAGTTTGCTTCTGGTGGAGCTGATAAAACCATCAGAATTTGGCAAGAGAATGGCAAACTTCTGCAAACAATTACAGGTCACCGATCTGAAGTGCGGGGATTAGCCTTCAGTCCAGATGGTCAGAGATTAGCCTCAGCTAGCGCAGATGGGACAATCAAGCTTTGGCAATACAATAATGACAAGGATAGATTTTCATTAAAAGTAACTCTGCCAGGTCATAAAAAACTAGTATGGTCAGTTGCTTTTAGTCCTGATGGTAAGAAGCTAATTTCAGCTAGTGAAGACGGCACCGCAAAAATCTGGGACATCGATTCATCTCTCAATCCCAATAATTTAACTAAAACGGGCTGCAAATGGATCCATGATTATTTAAGATATGGGGTTGATGTCGATCCAAAATATCGTCACTTATGCGATTCTTAATAATTTTCGCTATCTGTAGCAATCCTAAATGAGAAGCATATTATTTTAGTACTCAAATACTAATAATTAAATATCTCTAGCCCTTATTCCTCAATAGTTCAAGTTTAAGATTATTTACTCAGAGTCAGACATAGAGACATTTTACCGCATTTTAAGTTTTTCATCTCCCTCGAAAATAATCGCTTTCGTATATATGTCCAAATCAGCTGCAACTATACAAAATATAGAGAAGTCATGTCTTCACAAATCATGCTTTCATAGAAAATTGTAGTGTTCTATCTCAGGGGGCTTTTATAGCTTATGAGTTCTTTATCAAGACATTGGACGATTTGGTGTATCCATCCTTCTCAAAACAATGGTGGATACAAATCCCACTCAATAGGCGTAGCACAACAGTTTATTAAGAATCACTTTTTTGGAAAAAACGTTAACCATAGTTCCATCCAATCAGCTAGCCTAACCGAGCAGCACCTTCAGGCTGAGCTATTCTCCTATTTTTGTGGTGGTCATGAATCAGCGGCTGCCGATCGACAGACAGTGGCAAAGGCTGGGCTTTGTTTGCGTTGCTATGTTTCTCAGCCAATTTTAAATGCTTGTCGAAAGTTGGCCAGTCTATTTGGAAATGGTCAGAATTTTACTTATCAAGAATTACTATCATTGGTGTTAACAGATGACGGTACAACTTTAGTCGTACCAGAGAAAGACACTCAGGAACAATTACTCCTTACCGCTGAGGGTAAGACCGAAACCAGCACTTACCAGTTTTTCTCAATAGAAGTCTTGCGATCCTACGATCGAACTCGCCAACCCAATCTCAGTTTGGAAAACTGGGTTTATCTAAAAATTAAGCAAAATAGAGATATCAGAGCGTTCCTCTCGGATTTTGGCTTCAATCACTTGAGTGATTGGGCGTTGCTGAATCGTGCCAATCTCTCTCAGCAGGAGCGGCTTACCGATTTGGATCGGAACTTGATTGCCGCTTTCCATACTGTCTATCGACGGGATCGGCGACTACAACGCTCAACAGGCAAATGTCCTGACCCCAACGCCAAGCAACTACAAGAAATGCTAAATTATCTAGAAGATCGGAAAATTGCTGGAGTACATAGTTATCAACAATTGTTAAGATTGTTAAAACAAGTTGCGGAACAGCTACGTAATTATGATGTCTGGCAAGCTCGTGAATCGCTGGAAATTTACTACTCTGATGCTGAAGAATATAAACTCAGACCAGATTTACCTCATGAAACCATTGATGAATACGACACCGAACGGCAAGAAATGTTGAATTTCTTGACCGGGCAATTAAGACTGGTCTTCTCCCAATCCATCAAAAAAGTTCTGAGAGAGCGGATTGCTACTTTGCAAAAGAGTAGAAAGTACGCACCGCTAATCCCTAATTTTATTAGTGGCTTGCAACTCTACTATCGCCAAAATCTATCGCTGCGGGAAATTGCCGATCGATTGGACATGACTAATTGGGCACAAGCGCGGCGCTTACTCGATCCGGGTGCTTTACTGAGTAACATTCGAGCGTTGACTGTCGAACAACTACTCGATCGAGTATTAGCAGAGGCTCGTCAGATGAAGCTCACTGGTAACTCTCCCGATCCAGACTATCTTCAAAATATTACTCTACAGATTGAAACCTGGGTCGATCGGGAAATTTTCCAAGCAGCAGCGGAGGAAATGTGCGCTGGCCAAAATCGATCGATGACCAGCTTATATGCGCGCAGTATTCTTGCTGTGATTGACCAAACACCAAATTTCGCACTTTTGCCTGCTCTCCATCTTTGCTCAAACACCAAATCTGCTTCCATTCCCGAACGAGGTTAACTATGTGTAGCTATTTAATTCCCACTAGCAATTTAAGACAAATTATCCCAGAAACAATTTTTTTAGACCCAGAACACTACCAGCGAGCGCATTTAGTCAGCACCCGCTTAGCCAATGAAATGTTACAGTGGCAGTCTTATTTAGACGTTTTGGCGGTAATAGGATTAGCCGAATGGTTGCGTAAAAGAATACCAGGGAAATCAATAGATATCGAACAATATTTATCGATGACTCATCACAACGGTAATAATTATCCTTTGTGGGTCGGTAACTTCCAACTGTACTCGCTTGCGGTCGAACACGTTTTAAGTGAATCGATCGAAATTCCTGCCGACTTGATTACTAATCCCAATCGGGCGGCTCACTTCTACGTAGTCTCAGAAGTTGACGAAGAGCAAGGACAGCTCATTATCAGAGGCTGTATCCGTTACGATCGCCTAACTAATTATCTTGAACAGAAAAAATTGCAGCCATCATCTCATGGTGGCTATGTGGTGCCTCTCGCTATTTTTGAATCAGAACCTAATCACCTACAGTACTATTTAAATC
>JBJOOY010000240.1:0-2838 GCA_046051065.1 Cyanobacteriota bacterium | reverse complement strand
TTTACTCCGGCATCCTCAAGAAGTAATTACTAAATCGGCATTACTCGACAAACTGTGGGAATTCGATCGCTTGTCTGGAGCAGAAACAGTGAAAACTCATCTGACTAATTTACGGCGTAAATTAAAAGAAGTAGGTTGTAAAACCGATCCGATCAAAACCGTTTATGGGATTGGATATCGACTGCGAACTCTGACATGAAATTACGCGTATTCGATCGAATCCGACTACGGTTATCGCTGACTTACCTATTTGTAATGGGTGCGATTCTCACTACCTTTGCGATCGGGGTGCGAATTCTCTATTACCATGTTCTGCATCAAAAAATTATCGAGCGACTGACACTGGTAGCCGAAAGTGCGGTCGATAATATCGAACTAGATGAAGATCTGCTAACTTTCGATCGAGAGTTAACCAATCGCCATCGCACTCAGGTAAATATTCCAGTGCTCATTCCAGAACATAACTTAGAACTATTCGATCGCCAAGGTCATCTATTAAGTAAATTGGGTAAAATTACAGTAAAATTACCCTTTTCTTTTGACAATTTTGAGCAAGTGCTATCTAGCAAATCTCGTTTTCAGTATGTCACATTACCGCTATTAGCAACAGATACTAACCTAATAGTCGGCTATATCCGAACGAGTCAATCTTTAGCAGCAGTAGATGCCAGCCTAACTAAATTAGATCTAGGTTTAGTTAGTGGGATCGTCTCAACCTTAATTATTAGTAGCGGCGGTGCAATTTGGCTGACAAAACAGGCAATGAAACCCGCAGAAAATAGTTTTCAACAGTTGCAACAATTTACTGCTGATGCATCACATGAGTTACGCAGTCCGTTGATGGCGATTTCCAGTAATGTCAGTGTGGCACTCAAATATCCAGAAGGAATTCGGACTAGCGATATCGCTAAGTTTCAATCAATTGCTAGCGCAGCAACTCAAATGCGTCGATTAACTGAAGATTTGCTCTGGCTGGCTCGTAATAATGGGGATGCAGATCGATCTCGTACAAAAGTTGTCGATCTTAGTAAAATCTTAGAAAATACGATCGAGCTTCATCAAGGGATTGCTAATGATAAGCAGGTCGAAATTAAATATAAGCTTGTGAAGGACTTGAGCTTATTAGGTGATGATTCAGAATTACAAAGAGTCTTTACTAATCTGATCGAAAATGCAATTTTTTATAATCAGATTGGTGGCTCGATTTCAATTGAGATGATCCAAAAGCGTCAATTTATTTTAGTTGAAATTTCTGATAGTGGCATTGGCATCGACACTGAATATTTGCCTAAAATATTCGATCGATTTTGGCGGGCAGATACATCTAGAACTCGATGGGAAGGTGGTTCCGGTTTGGGGCTGGCGATTGTCAAAGATATTATCACTCGCCATCAAGGTCGAATCGAAGTTACTAGCATTAAAAACGTGGGTAGTTGCTTTATAGTTCAACTACCCATTCCAGATCTCACTCGATAGTCGATCGAGATTAAGATCGACTATCTCAGATCTATATTAGTCAATTCAGTGATGACTTACCGAAAATTTCATCGGTTTAAGTCACGCCCAGACTTGTTAAAGTCTAGCGTTTTTTCATCGTGCGGACTTTTTTAACTCGTTTCATTCCTTTCACTTTTTTCACTTTCTTCTTGGCTTGTGCAACTAATGTTGAATGTCCTGCTGCGCCAACTGTAGTTTTTTGTCCGCTAGAAATTGCCGAGCTAGCGTAGCTGGCGGGGATAGATGCCATCCCGATTGTCCCGACTAAAATAGATGCGATGGCTAACTTGAGTGACTTCTGCATGGGTGGAAACTCTATCGATTTAGACTTACTGAAATTCAATATAGATCTTAAAAGTCAAGAACTTGGAAAGATTCGATCGAATCAGTAAATTTATCTCAAAAGTCAGCTCTCAGGCTCTAAATTATCGAACAGCAAGAGTTGAAAGCCCCTGAGATATAGCTATCCTCACATCCTGGATTAATATGTAAATACTATTGTTGTGATAATTCATGGGTACCCTCAGATCTACGCTAATTACTAGCATTTTTGCACTGGTACAAGATGTAAGTTCAGAAACCCCAAGGTTAAACTAGCGGTAATTATTTTCGCAGAAAAGCGATCGCCACATAAGTCGCCAACACAAACAGTTGTAGCCCCATTGTTGGCAACCCATAATAGAGAAATCGCTGGAACGAAATCGGTTTACCATGCTGCTCGGAGATACCTGCGGCAACAATATTCGCCGATGCACCAACTAAGGTACCGTTCCCGCCTAAAGTTGCGCCATACATCATGGCATAGAACAGCGGTAGCACCTCTGGCGGTAGTGCTTTCGTAGAGCCAGGGTTGAGGATCTCTGCCCCGACAAAGCCAGCATCGACTAGATATTCTTTCAGCATCGGCACCATCGCGACTACTAGCGGAATATTGGGCACCACGCTCGAAAGCAGTCCGACCAAGAATAGTAGCACAATCGATCCCAAGGCGATGTTTTTACCCAATAGCAACGCCAACACACTAGAGGCACTACTAACTACGCCCGTATACTGCAAACCACCAATCAGCACGAAAATACTCATAAAGAATAGCAGCGTACTCCAGTCCACATCCCGCAGAATATTATTGACGGAATCAATTTTGCTGTGATGGGCGAGTAATAGACATAGTACTGCACCTAGTAGAGCTACTGTGGTTGGGGAAATCGGTACGGGCAGCATTTCACCGACAACAAAGAAAACTAGTACCAGCAGGACTATTACCAATCCTAATCCGAGCGTGCGGCGATGCTCGATCGGGTGACGAGGTAATGTCTCAGTGTCCGATAGTTCGGTTTGCCA
>JBJOOY010000239.1:0-3207 GCA_046051065.1 Cyanobacteriota bacterium | reverse complement strand
CCTGGAACTGGTTGCAACAAAATAGATTGACGCTAGATGATTTTGAAGAAATAATTTCACAAACGGTACTATCGAGTAAACTAGCACAGCATTTGTTTGCTAAACAAGTCGAAGTAATTTTTGCAGAACGCCAAGTTGATTACATGCAGGCTGTCCTTTATGAAGTTATTTTAGATGATGAAGATCTAGCTTTTGAGCTTTACTGTACGATCGCGGAGGGCGAATTATCATTCTATGAAATGGCAAGAGAGTACTGTCCGGATCGAGAGCTAGGGCGCAAGGGTGGATATCTTGGTTTAGTGGATCGGCTAGATCTACCAGCGGAAGTTCGCGCTGTTGTGTTTGCGTCCGATCCACCCCAGCTTTTAAAGCCGATTCTTTCTAAAAAAGGGACTCATCTCATTCAATTGGAGGAGATCGTCCAACCACAGCTTACGCCAATTTTATACCAGCAAATTCTTTCTGAGCTATTTATGGAGTGGCTCGATCGTCAAGTTAAATCGTAATCGATCTCTCGATCGAAGTTACAATTATAAATGACCATCATTAGCGAGAAATTATGGCACACTTAACTCAGCGACGGACAGAGAATATCGACGGAGATTTTTATGTCGATCGAACTTGTATCGATTGTGATACTTGTCGGTGGATGGCACCTGGAGTGTTCGATCGAGTCGGCGAAATGTCGGCAGTGTATCATCAACCAGACGGTACTGAAGCCAGAATGCAGGCTCTACAAGCATTATTATCTTGTCCGACCGGATCGATCGGCACGATCGACAAGCCTAATGATATCAAACAAGCTCAAGCATCGCTACCGATTGTAGTCGCAGATAATGTCTTTCACTGTGGTTATCATTCAGAAAAATCTTACGCCGCAGCAAGTTATTTAATCCAACATCCAGAGGGCAATATTCTGATCGATTCGCCCCGATTTACACCACCATTGGTCAAGCAAATTGAAGCAATGGGTGGGATAAAATATTTATATCTCACTCATCGGGATGATGTTGCCGATCATCAAAAATTTCACGAGCATTTTGGGTGCGCTCGTCTGCTCCATCAAGATGATATTACTAGTGATACTCAAACTGTCGAACGCCAACTTGCCGGGATCGATCCCATCCAACTTACCCCCGATGTATTAATCATCCCCGTACCCGGACACAGTAAAGGACATACGGTTTTATTATACAAACATAAGTTCTTATTCACAGGCGATCATCTTGCTTTCCGTCGTCAACTCGGACATCTCGGTGCTTTTCGGGACTTCTGTTGGTATTCTTGGACAGAACAGATTAAATCGATGCAAAAATTAGCTACCTATGATTTTGAATGGGTGTTGCCAGGTCATGGGAGACGCTATCATGCAGATGTATTGTCCATGCGATCGCAAATGAAACAGTGCATCGATTGGATGATTAGTGGCTAGTGAATTTTCACAAGGCTGTCTGAACAGCCTAAATCGAATCCCCCCATACCCCATACCCCATACCCCTGCATCTCTCATGTCCACCAGTTCTGTCGAAGTTTCACTCCAGCAATATTGTGAAATGACAGTGAGTGGAATTATCGCCCCTGACGATCGAGAACCGACTAAACTACTGTTAGCGACCCCTGATGGGTGTCAATTTCGGGCGACTCCGGTGGGGGATTTTAGTCCGGAAGTCAAATCAGAGACTGCACAATGGCGGGTAATTCCGATTATGCAGACAGATGGCATCATTGCCCGATTGCAGATCGTCGGCAAAGTACGAACGGCGGAAGTTGTGACCGATCGATTTGAGTGTGTCGCTAGCACCGCACAAGTCAGTCGCAAGCATACCGTAGTATCCCTCAAAATCGATCGATCGGGCGAACCGACAATTAGACCGACACTGCTCGATCCACCTATAGCAGTCAAAACAGGGCAATTATGGCATTTTGTGGCCCAGCGAGTAAATGAAACCATCAGGATTGTCAGCGCAACACCATTAGCAGGAGCAGATTCAACCGTAGCAGTTACTGACGCTGTTACCATTAAGGCGGCTAAAACGACCTCTCAACCCCGTAATCTCGATCGAGAATATTTTAAGTCAAATCGGCAAGAGATGACCTCGATCGCCATTACAGCCCTGAATGCGCAGATGGATCGGTGCGATTGGGAACTATCGATCTCGCGGGTGAAGGAACCAATGTGGGAATGGGAAGCTCAAAGTTTAGTTCCTGCGGATCTTCGCGCTAGAGTTCAGGTAAATTCTCGCTCTCAAGTTGCCAAAGTTTACATCTATCCGCATCAGTCTAAATTCGTCCCTGTTGTGAGTGATGAAGCGACAGATGTAATTGAGAGTACCGCCGCAGTGGGAGACGATCGGCTCGATCGATTAATTGTCACGCCATTAGGTGCTGCACGCGGGATTGGGGCATCTTGTTTTCGCGTCCAAATTGGGCCGTATGAAATCGTGCTGGATGCGGGGACGCGTCCGAAAGGGAGCGATCCGTTGCCAGCATTTGAGTTATTAGAGCGTCCGAATTTAATCCTGATTACCCACGCTCACCTCGATCATATTGGGGCATTACCGATCTTCCATCGCGATTTTCCCGATGTACCGATGATTTGTACTCATGGCACCCGAGAAATCGCCCATGTCATGCTCACCGATGGTTTGAAAGTCCAGACAGCAAAGCAGAGACAGGGAAATGAAGACTTCGGACAAGTATTTACGGCTGACGATCTCGATCGAACTTTATTTAAACTCCAAACCGAACCCGTCGGTGTAGATTTCTCCCCATTACCAGGATTGAAAGTTCGCTTCATTCATGCGGGGCATATCGTCGGTGCCGCCTGTATTTACATGGAATACGGCGATCGATCGATCCTCTATACGGGCGATTACAACACCACCACCAGTCGCACCGCCGAAGGCTTGAAACTCGCCAGTTTACCCACCGCAGATATCTTAATTACCGAATCTACTTACGGCGCGGATACTCACCCGTCTCGACGCACCCAGGAAAGCGATCTGATCGATGCGATCGTGGCAGTAGTCAAAGCTGGTGGCAATGTATTAATTCCCGCCTTCGCCCTCGGACGCGCTCAGGAGATTATTTTAGCCATTCGCACCAGCGCAACATTTCACAGTGTTAATGTCCCCGTTTACGTCGATGGATTGGTGCGCGAAGTCACCGATTTATTCCAAAATCAATTAGATTTACTCCCCGCCGCCA
>JBJOOY010000238.1:0-5229 GCA_046051065.1 Cyanobacteriota bacterium | reverse complement strand
GATCGATCTACCGAATTTCAAGCACTAAATACCGATATCTTAGCAGTATCTGTTGATAGTGAATATTCTCATTTAGCTTGGATTGAAACCGAACGTAAATTGGGTGGATTGGGCGATCTTAATTATCCGTTAGTATCCGACATCAAGAAAGAAATTAGTACCGCTTATAATGTCTTAGATCCAGATTTAGGCTTCGCCTTACGCGGTTTATTCATCATCGATCGAGCGGGAATTTTACAATACGCCACAATCAATAATCTCTCCTTCGGTCGCAGTGTCGATGAAACTCTGCGCGTGCTACAAGCAATTCAACACGTTCAAGCCAATCTGAATGAAGTTTGCCCTATAGATTGGCAACCAGGCAGTCAAACGATGAATCCCGACCCAGTAAAATCTAAACTGTACTTCGATCGGCTCTCCCGCTAACATGGGGCGATCGGGGGTAAAATGTAGCGATAGCGGAACTTTATCCCATCCCAAATATGGATTTTTACCCAAATACTTGATTGAATCTACCGGACGTTGTTGATTGCAGCTATTCGAGTACATTAGATGTTGTTATTATCAAATTGTAGTTTTATTAGCTTGCTTATCACCATATTAGCGGGAGAGCCGGATGACTGAATCTTAAACTTCAACGCCCTCTTTTTCAGGACCTAGAGTGTTAGGTTTATTCATTTTTTCATGTAGCTGTTGAGAAGAATGATAGTACTGATAATATTTGTTATAACCAGAATAATGATTTTCAACTCGGTTTATTGCCAAGCCTAATACTGGAGTTTTGAGAGCAGAAACAATGTCGATACCGCGATCGATAATTTGTCGTTGAGCGACATTTAAACTCACGATATATACGATGCCATCAACTAAACTAGAGATCAACCGCGTATCGCTAATCCCGACGATCGGTGGTGTATCAAAAATGATATAATCGTATTCTGCACGCCATTCATCCATTAATCTCAGTAATCTGGGAGAATTGAATAACACGATCGAGTTAACTGTTTGTTGCCCAGTAAATAACACATCTAAATTTGACTGGGGGCTGGTTTTGAGTAAATCTTTCCACTCACTATTGCCAGCAATTGCATCGGTCAATCCACTCATATTCTCGCAATCTTCTCGCTTAAATAATGGCGAAGTTGCACATAAGTTCAGGATACTAGATTTATGCAAATCGGCATCGACCAAGAGTACTCGATAACCCAACTCAGCCAGAGTATTAGCAGTATGAAAGGTAATAGTTGATTTCCCTTCTTTGGGTAACGATGAAGTCATCGCAATAATTTTACCTGCTTTTTTCTCCTCGCCGCGATCGCTAGTTAGTCCAATCCCCAATGCTAGCGTCCGAATCGACTCTACAAAACTCCAGTAAGAATAATCTTTACTCTTACCTTTAGTCGTTTGGAGAAATGTGCTGCCCCGCACCGATGAAGATTGCTCCAAATCGTCAACTTTAGGAATCAAAGCGAGAACGGGCATACCCGTCATCACTTTCACCGTCTCAGGATTATCAACTCGATTATCAAGTTTATTCAATCCCATCGATACTAACAACCCAGCCAAGAGACTACCAATTGCGCCTAAACCCATTTGGCGGGGGACATCTGGCGAAACTGGGAAGCGAGGATATTCTGGTGGATCTAATACTCGCCATGGCACTACTTGTTCGGCATTGGCAATCTTTAACTCTTGAATTTTTTGGAGAAATAACGTCAATTCTTGCGAAGAAATCTGGTATTCTCGTTGCAACTCGACATATTGTTTTTGCAATCCAGGCAACCTAGCAATCTGGGTTTGAATTTGCTGATACACTGCCTCTAGACTTTGTGCCTGAGCTGTTTCGGCTACCAATCGTGTTTCTAGTTCTGCTTGCTTGTTTGCTAAATTTTGGGCGAGATTGTTACTGAAATTGGCGATTCCACCCTGCGTCAGCTCGCTATCTGCCACCTGTCGCTTCAGTACTTGTTGTGCGCGTTCGCGGAGTAACTTTAATACGCCATCGCGTTTTTCTTTTAAATTAACGATTAACGGATTTTCGGGACTAAATCGGACACTTTCCTGGTTATACTTTAGTTCTAGTTCGTTAAGTTGTTCGAATAGTCCTTGGTAGGCAGCATCTTGAGTTAACATGGTTTTAGTCAAGTTACCCTGCGATTTCAACCCGACATCATTGAGTTGCTTCTTCAATTCTTGATACTGTCTTTGTGTCTGCAAATAATTAGCCCGAGACTCGTTTAACCTTGAGACAATATTTTGCCGATAGTTATCGAGAGCACCAGCAGAAGTTGCCGGATCTACAAACCGATATTTAATCCGAAATTGCTCGATTTGTGCAGCAGAGTTTTGGAGCCGCTGGCGGGAAGCAGGTAATTGGGATTCGATAAATTCGAGTGAATTATTAGTGCGAGCTTTTTTGGTTTTGATACTGTAATCAACGTAAACTTTACTAACTGAATCGAGAAAAGCCACAATTTCATTCGGTGACAGTGCAGTATAGCTAACTGTTAAGATATTACTGTCTGGCATAGACTTAATTTTCAGTCCGGCAATCGCTCGCTCGAGTGAAGGTCTTAATTTGCGATCGGGAATAGCTGCAATTACCCGCTCGATCGAACTTTTACTTAGCAATGTCTGCGTAATTGTGTCGATTGCCACCGCCCGCTCTTCTGATTGTCCACCATTATCACCTCCAATTTGGGACATCTTTTCGGCAATACCAGGGTTACTCTTGAGTTCGATCGCAATTTGGATGTTCGATCGATAGATCCGAGTTTGCTTCCAGGTAATGTAACCGATGATACCCATCATCAGTGCGGTGGTTAAGACAGACGCATACCAATACTTACGCAATCCATCCAAGATCGTACCTAAACCAGTCCCTTCCGCTTGCCGGGCTTGATTATAGCCATTGGGTTGGGCTTTGGCTGGCTCTGGCGATGGCATCAATTTAGGATCGGATAATGGGGGAAAGCTCTCTTTCATAATGGTAGACTATTACAAATAATAGACGTAGGTGAATGATAAACCGCCAAATGGCTGAAGCAATGCTGACTAAACTATCGTAAGATATATAAGGTGCAGTACCCCTATCAAAATCACACTCTCGCTAGTATTATTAACCAAGCCAAGCATTATAATTACTAACAATGCTATATCTGGTCATCTTATCAGAATCCCTGGTAAATTGAAACTGTATACCAGGGAATATTTACCTTACTAAACTAACAACCAATACCAATGTGTTGGAAGCCAGCCCGAGCCAGATCGGCTGGGGACAAGAAATTACGACAATCAATGATGATGGGAGAACGCATTAGCTTGGCTAGCTGCTGATAGTCTAAATCTTTAAACTCAGACCATTCAGTCATCAACACGATCGCATCGCTGCCATTTGCCAATAATTCTGGACTTTCGACCAAATTAGCCTCCCGTACTTGTGAGTGGGTGGATGGGTGAGCTAGGACGATTGGGTCGTATGCCTTAACTTTTGCACCCAGCTCGCTCAATTTCTGGATGATATCAAGTGCTGGGGCATCGCGTAAATCGTCAGTATCGGGCTTAAATGTCAAACCCAAGATCCCGATCGTTTTACCTTTGAGAATTTTGAGCGAACTTTGCAGCTTTTGAATCACTAATGCGCGTTGCTGCTCGTTAACGCTGACAGTTGCCTTGAGCAACCTGGCATCATAACCATAATCCGCACCAGTATTGATCAATGCAGCTAAATCTTTGGGGAAGCAAGATCCACCCCAACCGATGCCAGCATTCAGGAATTTACTGCCAATGCGTGAATCCAATCCAATGCCAGTCGCCACTTGAGTGACATCAGCACCAACCCGCTCGCAGATATTGGCGATTTCATTAATAAAACTAATCTTCGTTGCCAAAAAAGCATTGGCAGCGTACTTAATCATTTCTGCCGAACCTAAATCTGTGGTTAATAGATCGACAGGTGGCAGTGTCCGATCTTCAGCAATTTGTCGATCAATAATCGGTTTGTACAACTGTAACATGAGATCGATTGCCTGCTGACTGTTACTCCCCAAGACGATTCGATCGGGATTAATCGTATCATAAATAGCCGAACCCTCGCGTAAGAATTCAGGATTGCTCACCACATCAAATTGGGCGGCTGATTTACTCGATGAGCGATCTTGCCCCGAACCAACTAAAATCGGTTGTTGAGTTCGGGCGGCGACTCCATCCATTACCAGCATTCTCACCCAATCACCAGAACCGATCGGTACGGTAGACTTGTTGACGATCACCTTATAATCATCAGTGAGATGTTGGCCGATCCCTCGCGCTACTGCTTCGACATATTGGGTATCGCTGGAACCATTAGGTAACGGGGGAGTACCTACCGCAATAAATAAAATCTCACCATGTTCTACTCCCAGCGCTAAATCTGTTGTAAACTTGAGTTTCCCGGCAGTCATGGCTGACTGCATAATTTCCGACAATCCTGGCTCATAGATTGGCGATTTTCCCGATTGCATCAACTCTACTTTGGCCGGATTGTTATCGACACAAATCACATCATGTCCGATATGTGCTAGGCAAGCCCCTGTAACTAACCCAACATAACCAGTTCCAATCGTACAAACACGCATTTTTTATTTACTCCCAATTTATTTACTAGTTCGGTTATTTGTAGCTAGATAGTACCCAAGGCTGCCACAATATTCATTAATTTTTGATTGCGCTAGGTTGCTGTTTTTAAATCGATGCGCTGTTTAAATTCAGCAATTGTTTCAGTTAATCCGGTTTCCAAAGAAATGGTTGGTTGCCAGTTGAGCAGAGTTTTTGCTTTAGTAATATCTGGCTTCCGTTTTCTGGGATCGTCTTGGGGTAGTGGTTTAAAAATAATTTCGCGATCGGGATTAATTTTGTCGCGGACTTTTTCAGCGAGTTGTAGGATGGTATATTCTTCAGGATTGCCTAGGTTAATCGGCCCAGTATGCTCTCCTTCCATCAATTTCATTAAGCCATCAACTAGATCGCTAACATAGCAAAAACTGCGAGTTTGACTGCCATCTCCATAAACAGTTAAGGGATGACCTTTAAGCGATTGAGCGATAAAATTGCTCACTACTCGACCGTCATTTTCGAGCATTCTCGGACCATAAGTGTTGAAAATCCTGGCGACGCGAATCTCAACATTATGCTGGCGATGGTAGTCAAAGGCGAGGGTTTCAGCGATGCGCTTGCCTTCGTCATAGCAAG
>JBJOOY010000237.1:0-2801 GCA_046051065.1 Cyanobacteriota bacterium | reverse complement strand
AATTAATATTTACAGTTGCCGAACCAGTTTTTGGATTGAGCTTGCGGATCACAAATTTGACCCCGCCAGCTCCGATGTTAGTTTCTACACCCGTTGGCTCCATCCCGCCATTAACGATCGCTAATAACCCCTCACCGCCCTGGACGGAGAGACTATCGCCAGAGATAATTCTGGCTCCTCTGAGATAGGGCATTCCCACCCACGGATGGAATTCGGCATAGTCACAATTACTGTCGCATTTAGCATTAGGTTGGCGATTCGAGCCAGACATCACCATGTGGTGGATATTCCGCTCTTTGGTGCGAATCACATCTAACTTCATCACCGCAATCCCACCATTCAAGCTGAATCCTGGCATCTGGGCGATCGAGAGTTGAGTCAAATTAGGGATCGCATTCGCCGAAAGTTTGGCTAATCCACTAAACTGACCCAACTTGATGTTCTGGATCTGGGGAAATTGCGAAATCTGGGTTTGACGCAAATCCACCACTTTCCCCAATATTTTGCTCCCTTGAGAACTACCCAAACTTCCCAGGGTCGTTTGGACTCCATTAGCCACGACGGGCATACTAGCCATCGCTGGACTAGCAGCCAAAGCATCAGAGATTTTGAGTCGGCTCAACCACGGTGTCGCCTGCGCGAGACTGCTGTTGGAATCGATCGACTGTCCGGTTTTTTGAGCGATCTCTGCTGGAGTCAGTTGTCCGGTGTTAAAGGTGGTATTCCAAATCGCCATAGGGATGCAGCTAGCTGGGGAGGCTCCTGGAGCGCAACTTATCTTACTCACTCCGCCCAATGCACTTTGAGCTTGAGCGGGAATAGTAGCTGTCATACCCTGAGTAAAATTCGCCATGCTACTGATACTAGTGCCAGCCAAGACTCGATTCATGGATGCTGGCGGAGTTTCAGCCTTAACGGATAGAGCGAATAACGAACTAATTAAAGTCAGAGTCAATCCCCAAAATTTATTCACAGCATCCCCCGTAATTCAGTCACACCCATCCCGTTGGCAAAGCCTGCGCCTAGCGCAATCGCCAATGCGGTCATAAAGTAATAAACCAGCTTACAGAAGCGGTTGAAAGCCGGAGAATTAGAGAAGGCGATCGCCTGTTTGACAAAACCGATAATATTTTCCACGATCGAAAGTTGAAATTAGCTAGTTGGTATTGTTATCGATCGAGCTGCAATAGAGAAGATCGCAGCACTTCGACAATTTTTGGCTCAAAGACTCGATCGAATCGATGCGACTCGATGTTACCTAACGTTAGGTAACATTAAAATTCGATCGTCAGTGCGCCTAATTCTATGTGCCGAGTAAAATTAATCTGGATATTAATGTTGTATCGACGGAATGCTGTCGAGCCGCATCCATCAACGGAATGCCTTGGTATACCAATCCGATCGTTTGCCTGATGGCATCGATCTGTTTGGGAGAGTAATCTCTCAATTCTCCTCTTTTGATCGCCTCTGCCAAACCACCAGCAAGTTTGGCAACTAGGATACGGCGTTCTTGGTTGCTAGCATCAATTTCGCCCCGCATCATCGCGGCACTGGTCAGCGGATTTCGATACACTTGTGCGGGTGGAACAAAATCGACTAGAGCCACAGCTAAGTTAGATTTTTTAACGTAGCGCAGGTTGAACAGATAGGTTTTTCGTTTGCCCGCTTTATCCTTGGTAATCACCGTCAATCCCGATTGAACTGTCTGCTTATTGGTCTGAATTACCCCAGGAATACTCAGCGGATCGATCGGTGAGAGGTGGATTAGGGTGGCAGTATTACTCACGGTTTGGTCTTGAGTGGCAGTCATCGAACCATTAGTTGTCAAACCGACCCAGGACTTATTTTCCAGAAACATCGTTTCGATCGTTTCGCCGACATTCTCAAAGTTAATATTCGTCCCGACACCAGGACAAATGTTAATATCCATCACATCTTGTAAGGGAGACTGGACGCGGACGATAATCGGTTTACGAACGATTATTGAATTACTGCGCTCGACTTGACGGGCCAGTAATGGACTTTCGATCGAGCCAGCCAACAGCATTGCTGTCAGCCCAATTGCTGCTAACTTCCTCATAACGATTTAATTAATTTCAAAAGATTTGGTTGTGTAGAGAGAGACTCTAGAGCCAGAGGGTAAAAACCAGACCCGTGCGTTATTTTCGAGTCGTTGAATTTGGGCTTGATTGCGCTGCGCCCATTGCTGCACGAGAGTCGATGAAGCTCCATCGAGTACGCCACCCAATACGTTCGGGTTACTCGTAGTAGTAGAAATCGCCGTTCCCGATGTAGTAATTTGGGTCTGACTATTAGATTGGGTCAAGATTTTACCCAGACCTTGAAGTCCGCCAATCAAGGCTGTTTGCATATCGCGTCTGTTAATCTCGTCGTTATTAAATTGCTTTAATTCCGCAACTAAGGGTTGATTATTAGTCCCGACTAACATCAAATTTCCCAAGGAGATCGAACGCTCTTCGCCACCGATTGCGATTTTGGCATCGCCAATTCGCAACATCCCATTACTGGCAACAGTAATTTGAGCCTGAATTTTAGTATTGGCGGGAATAGACATCCCCCCGCGCGTATCGACGAAACCTTGCTCTAGGTTGAGCAGCACTTCTTGACTCTGCTCCCCAGAGATCGCTTGAAATGGGGTAATCAAACTAGCGATTCGGTTTTGTCCGGCAATGATCCGCCGACCGGATGGGTTAGAGTTACTAGATATTTGACCGGATGGTGATTGCGGCACAATGGCAACTGTTTTATCCACTCGCGATCCAAAGACACCAACGGCACCA
>JBJOOY010000236.1:0-6809 GCA_046051065.1 Cyanobacteriota bacterium | reverse complement strand
CATTTAAATAGTTAATCTATTGTCGATCGCGTAGTGTGCTGGACAGAGATAAATCTAACAATGTGCTAGGATATTT
Organism: Cyanobacteriota bacterium; assembly: GCA_046051065.1. Taxonomy (GTDB): domain Bacteria; phylum Cyanobacteriota; class Cyanobacteriia; order Cyanobacteriales; family Chamaesiphonaceae; genus Chamaesiphon. The sequence continues at coordinate 6,733 of JBJOOY010000236.1, read as the reverse complement.
TTATCCGACTAATTAGTAGGATTAAACTATGAGCACAAAAGTTAGCATCACACTAGATGAAAAAGTTTTAGAGTTCGTCGATCGATCGAGCCAAAATCGCAGCCAATTTATTAACGAAATATTGTCCAAAGCAAAAAAGAGCCAATTGTTGAAAGAGCTAGAGGATGCTTATACAGAACTAGCAAACGATCCTGAATATCAAGCTGAGATTAAGTTGTGGGATATTACCGTGGGGGATGGAATCAGTGCCGAGGGGTGATTTAAGGTATTAGGAGAGGAGAGATCTGGTGGGTGAACTTGGATCCAACATTAGGCAGCGAAACAGCTAAAAAACGACCGTGTGTAATCCTTCAGAATGACGTAGGCAACGCCCGATCTGACACAACAATGGTCGCCCCTTTATTAAAAGGCTCGAAAGCTTACCCGTTTGTAGTCAGCGTTGAGGCGACGATGGCAAATGGACTAGATGAAAATAGAGGGATTCACCTCGAACAAATGAGGGTTGTGGATAATCGGAGAGTCAATAATAAGCTGGGAACGTTAGAAGATAATTACTGGAGCAAAATAGAGAAAGCTGTTGGTATCGTTCTAGGTTTCGTAGATTGAATGAGTAAAAGGGAGTAGTGATGATTTACTACTCCCTTTTACTCTGTCCTCAAAAACGTTTAGAGTGAATTCATAATCGAAAATATATAAATACTGATGTTAGATCGAAGTTCGGTTTTAGAAGTGCTCAAACCAGTCCAAGATCCGGAGCTACAAAAGAGCCTGGTCGAGCTGAACATGATCCGCAATGTGCGGGTGGATGATGGAGTAGTGAAATTTACCGTGGTATTAACGACTCCAGCTTGTCCGCTGCGCGAATTGATTGTCGATGAGTGCAAACAGGCGGTCAAACAGCTGCCAGGCGTTACGGATGTCCAGATCGAGGTTACTGCCGAAATTCCTCAACAGAAGGGTTTGCCAGACCGTGTAGGCATCGATAATGTGAAGAATATTATTGCCATCTCCAGCGGTAAAGGTGGTGTCGGCAAAAGTACTGTGGCTGCAAATATCGCTGTAGCCCTCGCTCAGTTGGGTGCGAAAGTAGGTTTAGTTGATGCAGATATCTATGGGCCGAATGCGCCATTGATGTTCGGTTTGAGCCATGTCAGGCTGGATGTTCCGGAGAGTGGGATTCTCGAACCTGCATTTAATCATGGTGTGAAAGTCATGTCGATGGCATTTTTGATCGATCGAGATCAACCTGTAATTTGGCGCGGGCCGATGTTAAATGGAATTATCCGACAATTTCTCTATCAAGTCGCTTGGGGAGAGTTGGATTACATGATTGTCGATCTTCCACCTGGAACTGGCGATGCCCAACTGACGCTCGCGCAAGCCGTACCGATGGCGGGAGCAGTCATCGTCACAACACCCCAAACTGTGGCGCTAGCGGATGCGCGGAAAGGGTTGCGGATGTTCGAGAAATTTACGACGGTGTTAGGAGTGGTCGAAAATATGAGCTACTTTATCCCACCCGATTTACCCGATCGCCAGTATGATATTTTTGGTTCTGAGGGTGGAGAGAAATTCGCCACCGAATTAGGGGTACCATTACTAGGTCGCATTCCGCTAGAAATTCCCGTCCGCACGGGTGGAGACAACGGTATCCCGATCGTTATTGCTGAGCCAGACTCCGCTTCAGCAGAAGCTTTGATTGCAATTGCTAAATCGATCGCGGGGAAAGTTTCGATCGCCGCGTTGGGGTAGTTAAAGTACTGTCCACTGTTCACTGTCCACTGTCCACTACTCCCTACCCATGTACAGTAACTCACCCCGTCACCCATCCTGGCAAAAAGGATCTATTCATTGGCATCAGATCGACTGGCTGCTGTTGCTAATGGTGCTGTGCTTAACCTTTTTTGGTGGGATGATGATTCGGAGTACCGAATTGAATCAGCCAGTCACTGATTGGTGGCAACATTGGCTATTTGGCGGCATTGGCTTAACGATCGTCTTAGCAATTGCCCGCATTCCTGTCAACAATTTCCGGCGCTGGCACTGGATTAGCTACGGCGTTACGAATGGACTACTGATTGCGGTGGTCGCGCTGGGAAATAGTGCCAAAGGCGCGCAACGCTGGATTAGTATTGCTGGATTCAATTTTCAGCCATCCGAATTTGCGAAAGTGGGGCTAATTATTACCTTGGCAGCGATTTTACACCGTCGTCCAGCCGATAATCTACCCAGTTTCTTACGCGCTCTGGTTTTTACTGCGCCACCTTGGTTACTAGTGTTTATCCAGCCAGACTTGGGAACATCCTTGGTCTTTGGCGCAATTTTATTAGGGATGTTGTATTGGGCAAATGCCAATCCAGGCTGGTTATTGCTCTTAGTCTCGCCGCTAGTTGCGGCAATTATTTACAGCATTAATTTACCCATTTGGATTGTTTGGGTTGCGTTAATGGGTGTAATTGCTTGGCTGACGCTGCCAGCGCGGTGGGTGAGTTCGAGCTTGGCGATCGGTGTTAATCTAGGTGGGGGATTACTCGGGCAAGTATTATGGCATATTCTTAAAGATTATCAAAAAGACCGTCTGATCGTCTTTTTAGATCCCGATAAATATCCCCTAGGTGCAGGTTATCACTTAATTCAATCGCGGATTGCGATCGGGGCCGGAGAATTGTGGGGACAAGGACTCAATCAGGGTACGCAAACTCAACTTAATTTTATCCCCGAACAACACACCGATTTTATCTTTTCGTCGATCGGTGAAGAATTAGGCTTTGTTGGCTCGATTGGTTTGTTGTTAATGTTTTTATTTGTCTGCTGGCGATTGCTCAGAGTGGCATGTCAAGCTCACAATAATTTTGGATCGCTCCTGGCGATCGGTGTATTATCGATGATTAGTTTTCAAGCGATCGTTAATATCAGTATGACGATCGGGATTGCACCTGTCACGGGAATTCCCTTACCCTGGATCAGCTACGGTCGATCGGCTCTAATTACCAATTTCGTCGCGATTGGCTTAGTAGAATCTGTGGCAAATTATCGCCAGAAATTTAGTTTGTGATCGACAGTTAGCTGTCTTTAAATCAATTGGGTAGAAAGAGATGATCGATCGATTCAGCACCGTACTATTAGATATGAATGACACCTTCATGTTTGGTGCTGATAAGTTTGGCTCTGATAAGAACTATTCGGTTATCTACCATCAGCTTGGTGGGACAATGAAGCAAAGCCGAGTCAATAAACTGATTCAAGCTGCTTACAGTTATTTAGATATTCGCTATCCCGATCCGCAATATCGAGAGACATTTCCAAGTTTGCGAGAAGCCTTTTTAAGTGTTGAAGATGATGATTCCTTGGCGGAGAAAGACTTAGAGCTTTTGACTGAGACATTTGCTCGTCATGAATTGGGATCTGTTCCACCAGAATATGCAGCCTCGATCGAGCGGCTCTCTCAAAAGTTTCGACTTGGTTTAGTTATTGATATTTGGGCACCGAAAGCACTATGGATTGAGGCACTGAATCAATGTGGTGTTTTACCAATGTGCGAAGCTACATCATTTTCATCAGATTGCGGAATGGTCAAGCCCTCTCCTCGTCCATTTTTGAAAGTGTTAGAAGAAATGCAAGTCAACCCACAAGATGCAGTAGTGATTGGAGATTCAGTCAGGCGCGATCTGGGTGGAGCAACAGCAGCAGGAATAAGCTGTATTCTTGTAGGAGGTGCAAGACATCCATCTGCGCTAGAATCTATGGCAAGTCTAATTGATGTGGTTGACTCAGTTGCGACAGACAGCTAACAACCGCAATGCACTCAACATCTCTAGATTCGATCGATCGAAAACACCCTCGCCGTCAACCCTCAACATGGTAAAATGGTCTGCTTACAGTAGCAAAAACTGCAAGATTTAAGAAATTATAGATTAAGTAATAAGGTTAAGGAGAGATCGATCGTGGCGCAGATGTATTATGATGCCGATGCTAATTTAGACCTATTAAACGGCAAAACTGTAGCCATTATCGGTTATGGTTCCCAAGGACACGCTCACGCCCTCAACCTCAAAGATAGTGGCGTTAAAGTAATTATCGGTCTGTACCCAGGCAGTAAATCGACAGCCAAAGCCGAGGCTGAAGGTTTGACAGTCAAATCAGTCGCCGATGCCTCCGCTGCTGCTGACTTTATCATGATTTTACTGCCCGATGAAATCCAACGCACCATCTACGAAAACGAGATTAAACCAAATCTGAGCGCGGGTAAAACTCTCGCCTTCGCCCACGGTTTTAACATTCACTTTGGACAAGTCGTTCCACCCGCCGATGTTGATGTAGTAATGATCGCACCCAAAGGTCCCGGACATACAGTGCGGTATGAGTACCAAAAAGGTCAAGGGGTACCTGCGTTATTTGCAGTTTATCAGGATGCTTCCGGTCAAGCACGCGATCGAGCAATGGCATATGCTAAAGGTATTGGCGGTACCCGTGCGGGGATTTTGGAAACTACTTTTCGCGAAGAAACTGAAACCGATCTGTTTGGCGAACAGGCTGTCTTGTGTGGCGGTTTGAGTGCCTTAATTAAGGCGGGATTTGAAACTCTCGTCGAAGCAGGTTATCAACCAGAATTGGCCTATTTTGAGTGTCTCCACGAAGTTAAATTAATTGTCGATCTCGTCGTCGTTGGCGGTTTGGCAGAAATGCGTAGTAGTATCTCGAATACTGCTGAATATGGTGACTATACTCGCGGCCCGCGCATCGTCAACGACGCGACTAAGGCTGAGATGAAAAAGATCTTGAGTGAAATTCAATCGGGACAATTTGCCCGCGAATTCATTCTCGAAAAACAGTCTGGTAATGCTGGTTTTAATGCTGTTCGTCGCTTGGAAGCCGAACACCAAATCGAATCGGTTGGTAAGGATTTACGATCGATGTTTAGTTGGTTGAAGAAGAATTAAGGGGGATTGGGAAGAATGTAATTGCGATAGTTCTTCCCGTCCCATTCTAAGATTGAGGATTTTTGGCTGCGTTGAGGTTTAAATCAACCTAGTGTAACGTCAGTTCTGTTTAAGATTCTTTGCTTCGTTCATGTCCCGCCCACGATTGAAATCGTGGCTCATGTCACATAGTCCGCCTACGCGGACTGATTAACTAGTCCGCGTAGGCGGACTTTGCATTACCAGCCGAGACTTTAGTCTCCAGGCATTTCTTATCCCGAACTGACGTTAGTGTAAGAAATGACGGACACCTGTGAATATCATGATGATGCCTAGCTCATTGGCTGCGGCGATCGAGTCGTTATCTCGGATACTACCACCAGGTTGAACGATCGCCGTAATTCCCGCTGCTGCTGCGGTGCGGACTGAGTCATCAAAGGGGAAGAAACCATCGCTAGCAAGAGTTCCACCTTGAGCGAGATTTCCCGCCTGTTCTAGGGCAATTTTCGCCGAACCGACGCGATTCATCTGTCCGGCACCAACACCAATAGTAGCGCGATCTTTGGTGACAACGATCGCGTTAGATTTAACATGTTTGCAGACCTTCCAGGCAAATAATAATTCCTGCAATTCGCCATCTGTCGGTTGTTTGGTAGTGACGACTTGCCAGCTTGCAGTATGTTCGATCGCTTCATCAGCAGCTTGGACTAAAATACCGCCAGCGATAATTTTGACATTATCTTTCGTCCCTGTAGCTAAATCTGCCAAAGTTAAAACACGGAGATTCTTTTTAGTCGCGAAAATTGCGGCGGCTTCTGGCGTGCATTCAGGTGCGACGATACATTCGAGAAAGGTTTTGCTCATTGATGTGGCTGTCTCGGCATCTAATGGACGATTCACCGCAACAATTCCGCCAAAAGCAGATGTCGAATCGGCATGATATGCCCTGTCATATGCAGCTAATAAAGTATCGCCTAAAGCCGTCCCGCAAGGATTGTTATGTTTGATAATCGTCGCAGCGGGAGTATCGTTAAACTCAGCAATAATTTGGCGTGCGGCTTCTAAATCGACCAGATTGTTATAACTGAGTTCTTTCCCCTGCAAGATTTTGGCATTCGCCCAACCTGTGGGCGTTGCACCTGTCTGATACCATCCGGCTGGTTGGTGGGGATTTTCGCCGTAGCGGAGGGATTGTAAGCTTTGACCAGAAAGTTGATAATTTGTAGTTTCCCCGGCTTGTGCTGCCAAATAACCCGCGATCGCGGTGTCGTAAGTGGCGGTATGTTGGAAAGTTTCTAAGGCTCTAGCTTGACGAAATTCGATTGAGCAAAGCTCACACTTCGTGAACGAGGCTTGTCCATGATGATTAGTTAATTCGACTAAATAATCATTGTATCGATCGGGATTGCAAATTACAGTCAAATGAGCGTAATTTTTAGCTGAAGCACGAAGCATCGCGGGGCCACCGATATCGATATTCTCGATCGCATCTGCTAGACTGACTCCAGGTTTAGCAATTGTCGCCGCAAACGGATATAAATTAACGACTACCAGATCGATCGGTCTAATCCCCTGCTGTTCTAAATCTACCAAATCCTCAGCCACATCCCGCCGTGCCAAAATCCCGCCGTGAATCTTGGGATGCAAAGTCTTCACCCGTCCGCCCAAAATTTCCGGCGCACCTGTATATTCCGCCACCTTCATCACGGGAATTCCTTCAGCCTTGAGAGCTTGAGCGGTACCCCCACTACTGACGATCTCAAAGTCAAATTTTTCTACCAATTGACGCGCGAAGTCAATCAATCCAGTTTTGT
>JBJOOY010000235.1:0-5118 GCA_046051065.1 Cyanobacteriota bacterium | reverse complement strand
AAAACAGGCAGCGGAAAACAAAAAAGTTGCTTTCAAAACTATTGGTAAGTTGACCATCCGCAAACAAGTTGGGGAAGAAAATGCCATTTTTGGTACCGTGACCACCCAAGAAATAGCCGATGTCATCAAGGAACAAGCAGGGATTGAAGTTGATCGTCGGGGAATTGAAGTTCCTGATGTTAGCACCACTGGAAACTACCAAGCAGAAGTGAAGCTACATGCTGAAGTTATTGCTACCGTGGATTTCCAAGTAATTCCTTTGTAGAAATTTTTGTAGAAACCGCAAACTAACAACTAATAATGACTGGAGATTGAGAAGTATCTAAAGTATTTTCTATCTAGATCTCCAGTTTTTTATTGGCTAAAAATTATGGGTAATTGGCAATCTATACTGACATTCGCAGGACAGCGATATGGGCAATTTAAGAGGCTTTCCCTACGAGCCGATAACCCTAATTTTCCTAATCTAACTTTGTACGGCTACATCATACCGCCAAAACACTTTCCAGCATACTCCGAAAAAAGATACTAAGAGAAATCCGAGATGCTTCAGTCATCGCCGACAGCACACTAGTTTTAGCAAAAGAACAATATAGCCCTGCCTCTAAAAACCAAGGTTGTCCATCGGAATCAATCCGAAAATCGAATAAACTGTAATGGCGACAACCTAAAGCCAGATGAGATTTTTTAGCCATTTCCCAAACTCTTTCGGTAATTGGATCACTAACATCGACGATCCACGACTTGGTAATGTCCTTAGCTGCAAAGTCCAAGTCCCCATCCTTGTTCTGCTTGAGCTTATCTACATAGCTGCGAATTGGACGTAGATCAGGATCTAAAGCATATTCTTCTAGTGGTAAACAGATTAGTTGACCAGCTTGAACGATTACCCCACAGCGGACTTCTCTCCCCAGCTCAATGAATGTTTCAACTAGCACTGCATCGTCATGATTTAAGGCTGTTTGGAAGGCTTGGTTGTATTCCTGCCTATTTTTCACTAGAGTCACACCGATCGAATTATCACCATTCATGGGCTTAATGACTAAAGGAAATCCAATTGAAGGAAGCTCTCCAACGCGGCGCACTTCACCCGTTGGCACCACTACCCCCGCAGCGGCTGCGATCGCTTTAGTCTTCCCTTTGTCCGAAACCAGAGCCATTAAATTGGCGGTGTTACCCACGTAAGGAATTTTTAGCAGATCGAATAAAGCTCGGTATTGGGTCATACCGGGGAGACAAAACATTTGAGGCACCATGATATCAACCTGGAGCTTTTCCAGTACCAGTAATGCTGCTGCCAGCGTGAGGGATGGGGCGGAGGCGATCGCTTCAGCACTTAAATCCGATGGGAAACGCCATTGTTGATCGGGTGAGATGTAAGCAATGTGAAATTCATATAGTGTCGGATCAGCGGTGTTCTCCAGACAATCTTGGGCATAGAGCCGTGACAAATCACAGTAAAAATCACTGACTGCTGAACCTACTAAATGCAGAACCCGTAATATTTTCATGGCTAATCTCCCCCGACTTCTACTAGTTTGCCAATATTGAAATCAATCCGAATCCATTTTTTGGGATGACGTAAATTTCCCAGCAACAGTAAGGGAATTTGCCAATGATGTACCAGTAAAAATGGCAGTGGATCGTCCCAGTCAAAAATGGCATCTTTGCCTTGAGTAATAATCTGGAGCCGTTGCCAAGTTTGGGTTGTTGACCATAAGTGGGTCAGCAAACGCCAAATTTCGTGGTAAATCCAGTAGGTCGGGCGACTAGTGGGGAGTGGTTGCGCTGTTTGCCTTAGAGGTTCTTGGTCTAAGTACGCTTGAGCGACATGGGGATGGTTGTAAAACATCGAGATCGCCGAGTGCGTGCGTGGATTACACTCGATCGCATAGATTTGTCCATCGTCGGCAGCTTGAATAAAGTCTAAAGAAACTTGACCAGTTAGCTCTAGATTGCCAACAAAAGTCCGAATCCATTTTTCAATATCCGCTTGATCGACATGTTCATAGTTAACCTGAAATGCCGAAGATTTACAACAGCAGTGTAGCTGTAAATGACCATTGCGGACAGTGCTGTGGGTGCAATATTCTTGCCCTGGAATATACTCTTGCATGATCCAAGGCTTGCTTTCGCAAATAGGTAAAGATTTGACAAAAGCGGCAGTTTCTTCGGGAGTAGCGCAAGGTAGCTTCGTTAAATTTAGCCGCCGTACCGAGTCGTAGGGAATACTTTTGATAATATACGAGCGCTGGGCATTACTAAAATCAAAATCAATTACTTGCTGGGGATGAGTAATTTTATAAGACTTTGGGACACGTAACCCCAGCATTTGCGCTGTAGTAGCAAAGGTATACTTATCGTCCAGACGTTGCAGCATTTCTAGATCGATGTGCATCACCGAACAGTGAGGAGCCAGTATTTCTTGTACGGCAGCATCATAGTAACTGGCTACCGGGCTACAGACTGGCACATAGATATCAACCTGCTCTTGCTGGACGATTGACAGCAAACCTTGGGGATATTCTTTGTCCTGGGGATTTGGCAGGGTGTAAAAGCGATCGACAGCCCGAGAGTAGCGATGACCAGTTAACCAATACTTATGAGTTTCTATTAAAATTACTCGATGGCCAGCCCGATAAAACGATCTAGCTAACTGGAGCGCCTTAGTCATCTTGCCACCACTGATTAAAATGGTTTGAGGATGGTTGGCGATTGATCGAGACTGGAACGGCTGCATCAGGGCATTGCGGAGTAAGGCGATCGCCGTGAAGGTGAGATTTAGAGGCAGTGCCAGTAGCAGTAGCAAGAGGGTAGCGATCGTTTTCACTGTCGTCCCTAACCCTACTCCACTAGCTGCTGACGACCCTGACATCACTGGAACTGTTTTGACCATAGTTACTAATCAACCCGCCGAATTAAAGTCAGTCCATCGCGCAAGGGCAACAGCACTTGTTCTACTCGTTCATCATCGGCTACCGCTTGGTTAAACTTAGCGATCGCTTCTCCATTGGGTGTAGTAGCGACATTGGATAAATAAGGCTGACCTTGCATCAGCGTATTGTCTGCGCAGATCAGACCACCAGGAGCTAATAACCCAGTACTCAGGAGCAGATTCAAGTAATCTATGTACCCAGCCTTATCGGCATCGATAAAAATTAGGTCAAATACTTCCCCTGCTGCTGCCAGTTGCTGCAAGGTTTCTAAGGCTGGAGCAACTTGTACTGAAATTTTACTGCCAGCGGTAGATTCTTTAAAACACTGCTGAGCGAATTCCGCTACGTAAGCATCCACTTCACAGGCCACCACCGACCCGTCTGCTGGTAGGGCTTCAGCCATCGCCAGCGCTGAGTAGCCAGTAAACATCCCAATTTCTAGAACTCGTCTCGCTTTAGCGAGATGAACTAAGAATTTGAGAGCTTGACCTTCCACATGACCAGATAGCATCTCCTGCTCTAACTGTCGCACTGTCTCACCATCAGAAAATCGCTTGCTCCAATCCTCGGACTGGGTACGCTTGACCAAGGTCGCCAAGGCTGGAGATTCAGGTGTGGTACAGGTATCGAGATAAGGATCGAGACCATTGGCTAGTTCGTAGACTTGTTGTAATTCAGCTTTAAAAGCTGGATTTATCGAAGTAATCGATCCTATTTGCTGTACAAGATCTTCTAGCCGAGCCGCTAGAATCCCCACTGGGGTGACTGGTCTCATGGCTATACTCCCATCGTGACTGTTCTGCCATCTTTTCCAGCAATATACATATCTTGACCATCTCCCTGGCGCGGATAGGTCTGACAAATATCACGATGAACTACCAAAGCTTGCTCCAACTCAGTGCGAGTGAGGTCGTTCATAAAGAAGCAGTCCCCAATTGGACAAGGAGCTGCCGCTCGTTGCAAACCATCGCGAGTTCGGCTGATGGATACTGTAGCTTTCCACAACAATTCTGGAGTGAGATAAGGGCTATCGATTGCTAGCCCTAAACGACTCATCAACCCAATAATGCGATCGCAATCGCTCACTGTAATGTAGCCGCGTTGCTGAGCAACAGTAGCGGAAAAAGCCATATCAATGCTAACACCATGACCGTGAAACATCGGAACTTCTGGGGTTAGTTCTAGGGTCGGACTCCAAGTGTGACCGTAGGCAATTACCCGATCCAAATCTAGCTCATGCAGGTTGGGTACTTCCAAAGCCAGCATTGATTGAATCGCGTTGTAAGTTAGCTGTTGTGACACTTTGCGCAATTCACCATTCCCATCCAAATAACCAAAATGGCTCTGCAATAATGCTTCACCATGATTTTCTAACAACTCAAATATCTCTTTGTTCCCGACCACAGCGATTTTAATCAGCTCAGCCATCCCATTCCGAATTTGATCGATCGGCAGAGTTTTTAGAAAAGAGAAGTCCAAAATCACTTTCTGGGAAGCGTGATAGGCACCAAGGCGGTTTTTCAACTTGCCATGATTGACAGCCACCTTAATCGCTACGCTAGCATCAATTAATCCAATGAGGGTCGTTGGCACTCTGATGTAGTTAGTGCGGCGACGATAAGAGGAACAGGCAAAGCCAGCGACATCAGTAGTTAAGCCACCGCCAACTACTAAAACTGGCTCTTTACGGACTAACCCAAAATCGACAAAGGCATCGATAATAGTTTCGACAGTTTGGAAGGTTTTATCAGTCTCTTTAATAGTGACGGGAAAGACTGTTAAATCAATATCATAATGCTCAAAGTAATCCCGCATCTGAATACCATAGAGCTTATATACTGTTGCATCTACGACCATTAAACAGCGATTAAATTGGCGATAGTTATCCGCAATTTCTGGATTTCCTATTTGGAAAGCACCGTTTACGTACAACAAGCTGAAGTCAATTTTTTCATATCCTTCAACGTGGAAAGAACGATCTGTAGATGTAAAAGTTGCTTGAATGCCACTCATAAATTTTTTTTGGTCAATAACTTAGCTTAGCTAGGGTAAAAGTATCTATTTAGTTTGCACGAAGAAACTAGATAAAACCTTGCAAGTAAGCAAAACTACTTTTTCTGGCATTATCAATCGCTATTTTTCGGGGACTTTTTTGCTTTCATCCATAAAACCAAGACTAAAG
>JBJOOY010000234.1:0-3082 GCA_046051065.1 Cyanobacteriota bacterium | reverse complement strand
CGGCAACTCTAAGCGCTGAAATCGATCGAGTTGGCGGATTAATTCGATGCTTTGCTGGTAAGTTTTGGCAAAACCAATCCTGGATCGAGGATAATATTCGATCGATCGATGCCACACTCGATCGCGCGATCGAGTTGCAGCTCGAAGAAGGCTAAAATCTCGCTCACCACGTCTGTGTAATCAGTCATCTGCTGCATTGTCTGCGGCGTACCACGCATGTGCATCATTATATACGGCACACCCATGCGACCGACGGTAGAGAGCATTTGCGGATCGTATTTACCACCAGAGACATCATTGACAATATCTGCGCCAGCCTGAATTGCCGATCGAGCAACGATGGATTTGGTAGTATCGATCGAAATTGGGATTGCTTGAGTATCTGGATGCTGACGAATCGCCGCAATGATGGGAATAACTCGGGCTAATTCTGTCTGTTCGTCTACAGGTGTCGCACCTGGTTTAGCCGATTCGCCACCCAAATCGATCATATCTACACCTGCGGCTACCATCCTAATCGCTTGCGCTAGTGCCGCATCGATTGTCTGAAATTTTCCACCGTCACTAAAACTATCGGGAGTGACATTCAAGACACCCATGATATACGTTCGATCGCCCCAATTGAAACTCTTATCCCGAATATTTAAAGATTTAGCCATTATTTAGTAGACCTCATCATGGCTACCTAAGTCGATTAATAAAACTCTATTTTCACTGATAAATTTGAAAATTAATCGATACTCATAGTTAACACTGAGCGACCAGCATCCCTCTAAATTTCCACTTAAAGCATGAGTTCGTAACGACGGATTGAATCGATCTTGGCTGAATAAATCGATTTTTTGCTGAAATCTCTCCCGAAGATTAGGATGTTTCTTGAGCCATTTTTTCAAAATTCGCAAAAATGGTTCATCCCAAATAAGCTCAATCATCTTCAGTCATCGCCATTAATTGGGAAACATTGCCTGAATAAACGTTATCTTGACGATAATTCTCTTCTGCTTCTCTAACTCGATCGACAATTCCACTTCTTCTGGTTTCAATCAGACGTTTGTTCAGAATATCTGCGACATATAGTTGCTCCTCTACTGACAGTTCTGTGATACTTTGCAGTACTTGATTTAGGTTTGTTAAAGATTGCATAGTTCCTCTGAAAATATATTTAAAGAAGCTGTATACGTAACTACACCGATTGAGATTATTTTTATATTCTAGCTTACCAGTCTCAATTAATTCATCGGTCGGGCAAGATTTTTAAACTTAGTCAAAGCTGGATCGAACACCAATTTAACTACTCCAGTCGGGCCATTTCGATGTTTAGTAATAATTAGTTCGGTAATATCTCGATCGGGTGTATCGGGATTATAATAAGCATCACGATATAGCATCATAATCAAATCTGCATCTTGCTCGATCGAACCACTTTCGCGTAAATCAGACATCATCGGACGTTTATTATTTCTTGCTTCTACACCACGACTTAATTGTGATAGGGCAATTAAAGGTACTTGCAATTCCCGTGCTAATCCCTTCAAGCTTCGAGTAATCTTTGATATTTCTTGAACGCGATTATCGCTGCTACCTTCCATCAATTGGAGATAGTCGATCATAATCAATCCTAACTTTCCGCCATTCTCGGCTTGCATTTTACGGGCTTGACTCCGCATTTCCATCACCATCATACTGGCATTATCATCGATATAAATTGGTAGTTCAGAAATTCGATCGACTGCTCTATATACCGAGTCCCATTCATTCGGACTAATTCGCCCAGCTCGTAAGCGATTGCTATCTACTCCAGCTTCACTCGCAATCAATCTTTGGACTAATTGATCTTTAGACATTTCCAAACTAAATACTAGTATGGGAAGTTGATGAAGTTTTGCCATGTTATAGGCAATATTCAAACTTATCGCTGTGTTGTGGACGCAAATATCATTGGCAACAAAATTGTGCGTATCGGGAATTGTTAGATCATAAACTTGTTTATCGCCAGCATAATCGATCGAAACGATCTCATCCCAGTAAACTTCACTGGTGGCTAATTGTTGTAGTGGTAAATTCTCTAGTGCAGTTGCAAGGATAAATAATCGATCTCTCGATAGCTGTCTTTTGCCAGCATGAATATTACTGTATCCTTTGATGCCAGATCTCCGCGCCAAACTAACCCACGGCTCATCACCTTTAGCCTCAATAAGTTGCGGCCAGATTTCGATCGGGATTAAGTCACGATTAGTTTGATACCGTTTTTTAGATAATGCTAATAATACTTTAGCGATTGCCTCTTCTTGACTAAAGATGCCAATTTCACTAATGAAAGTTTTAATAGATCGAGCATCATTAATATCTAATTGCCATGCAGATCTTCGAGTCTCTCGATATTTAACCTGCCTAAATTTGATGGTTGTAATAATCCCAAATCATAACACTAAGTGTTGAACTTGTCTGACTAATTTTTCACTAACCGAACAATACCCAAGCTGGGATTGTCCACTAGTTAAAACTGTTGCCCAACCATCAGTAGCAAACAGGCGGTTGATAAATATGGCAACTTGATATTGTGTTAGTTTGAATACTTGAGCAGGAATAGTTTTCTGATGAGCACTTTTATTCCACAAGCCTATTTCCCTAAGCCAGTCTGTCAATTGATTGTGTGCAACTCGATGACGGGCAACATCAAAAGTAGTGGCTTTATTATCCGATCTTTCTGTCCGAATTCTGAGATTGGAAGAGAATTCAGCGATCGATTGGATGAAATCAGCTTCGATTGAGGGATTATTATTTGTGAACTCAGGTGTACCATCAGTCAGACATCCATCACCAATTAAATATCCCAGTAACTTCACCTGACAATCAAGTAATTTTTCTGTACCAAAAACTGGCAAGGTGCGAGGTATCGCAATTTTATCACCTACTTTAAGTTCGGCAAGTTGCTTCCATCCTTGCATAGTTAAATAGGGGTGAGTAATCGTCGTTTCGATCGATCTACCCAACCTAGTTTGAACTTTAAATACTGGCTTAATCCCATCATCGATAAAAGCTGATGGTTGAGTTAGGTGAAATTTCCAGTCACTGCCTAATG
>JBJOOY010000233.1:0-7698 GCA_046051065.1 Cyanobacteriota bacterium | reverse complement strand
AACCCCACATAGTTTGGTGAGGTCGATCGTGAAAATCAGGATCTTGGGCTTGACCGGGATATTGATGGTGGAGCGCGTGATTGACTGCGAGTTTTTGATATGATAGAAAAGCATAAAGTGTGACTACCAAACGACCGATCGCATCATTCAATCGTCGATCGGTTGGCATGACAACTCCATGGATCGCATCGTGACCGACGATGAATAACCCAGTCTGAAAAAATGTCCGACCCAACACAATCAGCACGATCCACCACGGCGTTAACCGCATAACATCGATCGACGCGCAATACCATAAACTGCCAATCCACAGCGTCACAATCGTTCCAGCTACTAATAGTCCCGTCAGTGGTGGCAAGAAGTTAAGGTTACGCTGCATCTAAATCTGCCTCGGTAATAATTACCATCGCTTCGGCACCAATCCGCCCAAACTCAGGCTCTGGGTCTAATTCCATTTCGATGAGGTAACTCCAACTATCGGCTTCGGGTTTGTAGCTACGGACGATTCCCGCTCCACCTAAAAATTGCACTCGTTGAGCACAGTGAAAATTAGGTGCCCCGATCGAATTGTCAATTCGATCGAAATCTGGTTGATTGAGAGTGGTAGACCTAGAACGCTGAGATGATTGTAGCGATCGATGGAGATAGGGCATAAAGAGTGTAGTGAATTTTGGCGTTGCTGAATTGGGGTATGAAAGAGGGGGAGAGGGGGAGATGGAAAATCATACCTTAAATCACCAACACCTGAATTTTTTGCAGTCGAACTGCTGACCATTTATCTGTTTAAGCGCGCACCGTTGCGGTTAGCAAATAACTTAGGGTTTGAGTAGGACCTTGATGCAGTTATCTTTCTTCTGATTAAAGATTTCGTAGCCCTGTGCGGCTTGAGCTAATGGCAGCCGATGAGTGATGACGAAGGATGGATCGATATCGCCCTGTTGCACTCGATCGAGTAACGGCTGCAAATAGCGATGGACGTGGGTTTGTCCGGTTTTCATTGTCAAGCCTTTATTCATAAAAGCGCCCATCGGGATCGAGTCTACCAACCCAGTATAAACTCCTGGGAGTGATACTGTCCCCCCTTTTCGACAGGCGAGGATCGCTTGTCGCAGCACATGAGGTCGATCGGTTTCTAGTTTGACTGTTTGTTTGACTAAATCGGTAATCCCTTCTAAACCCATCCCGTGGGCTTCCATCCCCACCGCATCCATCACTGAGTCAGGACCGCGCCCGCCTGTCATCTCCTTGAGCGCTTCGCCCACATCGATATCCTCATAATTGAGAATATCCGCGCCGCCATCTTTGGCTAATTGCAACCGTTCGGGCACGCAATCGATCGCAATGACCCGCTCTGCGCCCAGCATCAACGCACTACGGATCGCAAACTGTCCCACTGGGCCGCAACCCCAAATCGCTACTGTATCGCCGGGCTGGATATTACAGTTTTCGGCAGCCATATAACCAGTCGGAAAAATATCGGTCAGAAACAACACTCGATCGTCACTAATGCCATCGGGAATCTCGAACAAACCGACATCGGCAAAGGGCACACGCGCATACTCAGCTTGACCCCCCGCATAGCCGCCCGTCAAATGAGAGTAGCCAAACAGTCCCGATGGGGAATGACCCATCATTTTTTCCGCCATCCAAGCATTGGGGTTGGAATTATCGCACAGCGACCACAAATCGCGATTGCAAAAGAAACAACTCCCGCAGGAAATCGTAAACGGTACGACAACGCGAGTGCCAATCTTTTTATTCTTGACTCCACTCCCGAGCGCGACAACCTCGCCCATGAACTCGTGTCCCAGGATATCGCCCTGTTTCATCGTTGGGTTGTAGCCGTTATACAAATGCAGATCCGAGCCACAGATGGCAGTTGATGTAATTTTGACGATCGCATCGCGCGGATTCAAAATTTGCGGATCGGGCACTGTTTCCACGTTTACCTGATTCGTACCTTGCCAGCATAGTGCTTTCATTGTTTTTTCTCTGCTTGAATGTATCGGTGTATTTGTAGAAAGGGTGTATAGATGAATCGATCGCTTGTTACTCCCTTGCCGATTTAAAGATCGAGGATTTTTTGTTGCAGAGAATTGGGATTAGTGCTGACCCCGCGATTGCCCCTCAGTCGTAGCAATTTCCCCCGTTTCCATTAACATTTTGAACCGTCGCAAATCGTCACCAATTTGTTGCTGTGGGGATTCACCAAACAGCTTCGCGGTCGTATCGCCAATCGCTCCTACAGGTGGGTGATATTCAATTCCGACTGTAACCTCTGTCCCTCGATCGAAAGACAGGGGTGCAAAGCGGACAAAACCAGAGTTCCGAATATCCGCGCCTTCCTCCGAAATCCAGGAGATCGATCGATCTTCCCAATCTTCCAGAATCTTGACATCCCATTCGATTCGACTCCCCAACGGGCCACGAGTAGTCCAATGCGAACGGCGAGGATCGCTGAGTACCTGCACATTTTGCAGATGTGTCGTAAATTTGGGCAAGTTTTCAAAGTTGCGCCAAAAGCGGTAGAGTTCGGCTGCTGGCTGATTAATCATTAATGTTTTTTGCGCTGTAATTGATGACATATGGGGTGTTGTTATCGCAACAATACGGGTTTAGCGTCGATCCGAATCCGAAACAGGGTATAGGGTTTGATGCGTAAATCGCGTCCGAGTTGGTACTGCGGCTGACGGTGTAACTGGTTGGCGATGACGTATAAATAACCATCTGTGGCGATCGACATGGTATCGGGCCACATCAGTAGTGGGTTGTGAACGACTGTCTCCCATTGACCGCGAGGCGGGCGACGCATAATCGATTGATGCTCGTAGTTGGTGGCGTAAATATACCCAGCGGCATCCGATTCTAGTCCGTCAGCACCACCGCCTTTATCTCCTTCATCGACTACAGTTTGAGCGACCGCTCGCTCGTCGAGATCGCGATCGATTAAGACATCGATCGATACGCTATACAGCCGCCGACTCATCAACGGGCAATAATATAGCCGCGATCCATCCGCACCGATTGCAATGCCGTCTGCGCCCATGGTGATCGGTTTTGCCAGCCCATTGGCAGGGCGTTCCATCAACGGTTTACCTTCAACGATCGGCAGAAAAGTAGTCAATGGTTCGGCTTTAGTCGAGGGATGATCGTGGAGTTTGCGCCAGCTTTCACCCGATGCCAGATCGACGACGATGATGCCGTTAGCTCCTTTACTAGCCGAATCGGTAATAAACGCCATTCCCTCCGCTCCAAGCGCCAAATCGAACCGGACATCATTGAGGTAGGTAGTGGGTAGTGCTACAGTTTGGGGGAATAAAATCGTTTTAATAATCCGATCGGTTTGCAGATCTACACACACGAGTTTTGGCCCACCAAACTCGGTCGGCTCGAATTTAGGACTACCCGTATCGAGCATCCATAATCGATCGAGTGGATCGACCACTACACTCTGGACTGAGACGAGCGAACGGCTTAAATCGCTGTTGTTCGTGTGATTGAATTCCTCGTTAGGATAAGCCACCAGACTACCGTTACGCAGTTCGGCGACCGAATATTGCACGTCGTCGCCCCATTTAGGGAAATTGACGAAGATCCGCCCCTGCTGCGATACAGTGACACCTGTCGGCATCGCGCCGTCAAAGGAAGTAACTACCTCTAATGTGCCCGATCTTTCGATCGTCGGCAACTTCTGCTCTAATTGATTAACCATAAGTAATCCTGCCGATAATTCTGAGTAGATAGAGGCCATATCAATCACAAAGCGATTTAGAGCTGTCAATCTAGTCGGTTGTCATCGATCGACATGCCAATACTGTCTAGATTCAAAGTCTGTTCATCGCTAGTTTAAGTGCAGATTTTTTGTAATTGCTGCGGTGGAGCAATGATGGAGCAAAGCGCACATTGGCTGTCACACAATTGCGTGTAGCTTGGCGATCGGTTGTTGCTTGCACCGATGTTTGACTAAGGTTAATTTAGCTAAATTTGGTGTTTTTTATCATCCCCCAATTTGCATAATCACAAAATAAATCTCTCTGTCTATAGATAGATGTGCTGGCAGAATAAACTCTAAAATATATTTCTATTGAGGGATGGACAACTGCTAGCAGTAACCGGAAAGATTGAGATTCGAGAGTTATCGATCTTATGAAGATGTCTGAACAGCATAAATCGAGCGCTATAAGTTGTTTCATCTTCGATTGCGACGATCGAACGCTAGATTTTTGTTACCATTCAGGATGGTAGATCTAATATCGATGAAATATGTAAGCAAAAGCGCAATCAAGATCTGATTTAACCAATTCCCTCCCGATCGATCGACCCGACCAAATGAGCATAAATGTAGTCTAAATTACCTCATGCCAAAATTGTTCGCCGCCAAGATTTATCGATGGACTCGTGCTAAATTGACACTTAGTTTCTTGGTATCGATCGGTTGTTTGTGCTTACTGGCGCTGTTGGGCTGGCTGAGTCAAGAAGTATTAGAGCGCGAATCATTTAGCTTTGACACGACAATTTTATGGTGGCTACATCGACATAGTAATGCCACGATCGATTCGGTGATGACGAACATCACTACCCTGGGCAATCCCGAGTTCGTTGTGCCATTAGTCGTGGTAAGTCTTGGTCTATTAATCTGGTCGCGGCGGTTCTGGACAGCGCAGATTTTGTGTTTGACCTGTTTGGGTGCTTTGATGCTTAATCAAGGTTTGAAGCTAGTTTTTGCCAAGCCTAGACCTCAATTATGGACACCACTAGTTGTCGAGCATAGTTATAGTTTTCCGAGCGGTCATGCTTTGGGTTCTGCGGTTTTGTATGGGTTTTTAGCTGTATTATTAGCACGTCAATATCCACGTCACCGAATCGCGATCTATGCGATCGCACTAATGATCGTCATGGCGATCGGGTTAAGTCGGTTAATATTGGGTGTTCACTACCCTACAGATATAATTGCAGGTTATGCCGTGGGCATATTGTGGTTAATTACCTGTGTGAAAATTTTATAGAACCCAATCGAGCATTTATTTCCTTGGGAAGATGGAAAAAATGAAACTTTTTTGATAAGCTGCGGTTATAGCGTGGTAAATATTCGCCGCATCGCTCCTTATCAAATTTAGAGACATTATGTTCGGAGATTTTTTACACGATCCGCTCGATCCTCTATTTGTCTCACAGCAATTTTTAGCCGCGGTGGGTACTAATATGTCTGTCAGCAGACAGGATCGAATTCCTACCAATAGTCCGGTGTTAGTAGTGAGCAATCATCGCAGTTTTATGGATGCAGCATTGCTCATGGCTGGACTCAATCTGCCGATCCATTTTGCCTGTCATCACTACATGGGACAAGTGCCCATTATCGGCGAAGTGGTACATCAACTAGGATTTTTGCCATTAGATAAGCCGAATCAACGCTACAACACTTTATTCGATCGAGCGAGTCGATTATTACAACAAAACCAAACCATCGGTATTTTTCCCGAAGGTGCCACGCCAATGGTTGAACAGACATCACCTCACTCGATCGGTAAATTTCAGCGCGGTTTCGCTCATCTGGCTCTACGCGCTCCGGTAGAAAATCTGATCGTATTACCTGTAGCGATCGTGGCGGAACAAGAATTAAATGCCAGTCTGTTTCCAGTCCGCTGGCTGCAATTATTCGATCCAGCCGAACCGCTATTCGATCGATCTAGTTGGCATCCCTTAGTGCTCTATCATCAAGCCCGAGTGGCGATCGGTCAACCGATTTCCATTACATCAACCCAAAAACAAGATTATCATGGAAAGCAGGCTCTGAAGTGGGTCAAAGAACTTACAGAGCATTGTCACCAAGAAATTTATTCTTTAATTAAGGGATAATGGCTGATAGATAACTAACAACTAATAACCGATCGATGACAGCCGAGCAATTCATTCACTTTCTCCCAGCGCAATTACCCCAACCGCACGCTCCGTTGCTAATTTATCTTCCTGGAATGGATGGTACTGGCAAATTACTCAGATCGCAAATACCGTCATTAGAACGATCGTTTGATGTGCGGCGGTTGTCGATCCCGGTAGACGATCTGACAGATTGGGATCGGATGGTTACAAAGCTCGTCGAATTGATCAAAACAGAACTCGGTGCCGAAATCCCGCACCGCGCTGTGTATCTATGTGGCGAATCTTTTGGTGGTTGTTTGGCATTAAAATTAGCCATCGCCGCGCCAGAATTATGCGATCGATTGATCTTAGTCAACCCAGCATCATCATTCAAACAGCAACCCTGGTTGCGGTGGGGCACATATTTTACCCCCCTCTTGCCTGCTAACCTTTATTCACTCTCTTGCGTCGTGTTATTGCCCTTTCTAGCGGCGTTAGAGCGGATCTGCGATCGAGATCGGCAGACACTATTGCAAGTAATGCAGTCAGTCAAGTTTAAGAGTGCCATGTGGCGGATTTCTTTACTCGATCGATTTGATGTCAGCTTCAAGCAACTCCAGCAGCTCAAACCGCCAACTTTGATAATTAGTAGTGGTAGAGATCGATTATTACCATCAGCCGCAGAAGGGCAACTCCTCACCCGCCAAATTCCCCGAGCGTCTCTCCATCTAATTCCCGAAGGCGGACACGCAGTATTATTAGAACGAGATGTCGATTTATACGAGATTCTCGTGCAACACAAATTTCTAGTTAGCGATGCCTCGATCGAGCAGAAACAGCAGGAACAAACACTCCAGGTTGGGTCGTCATTAGTTAAATAAGATCTCATTTATCGTTAAAATTGGCGATCTTTAGACTCAATTTTTTATCGATCTCACCTTAGTCTCTCGTGAGGTTTTTCTACCAATCCAAAGCAAATTCATATAGCAGAAAATGGCTGGAATATAAGTGATAGATATCACAAATAGTGTCAATTGTGACTAAATCTTCCTTTTGAGATAAAGACAATTCGAGTAAAGCGTTCCTTTAGTAGCATTTCATTGAAACCCAAACAGTACATAATAGAGATAAATGTGTGAAAATTGATTCGTTTTTGAGTAAGCTAGATACTGTGCCAACAAATATCAAAGCAAACAAGCTCGATTAAATTGGGTAATCGAGCGTTTATTTATAATGGTCATGCGGTAACTCAGATGTTTACATTTTATCCGTTAGAATCGGCCGATTGACCTCGGTAAAGTTTTCATCAACCGCATCTGCATTCGTTATAAATAAGGAAAAAGTTATGGTCACTGCTGTACGTGAATTAAATGTTCTGCTAGTCGAAGATGATGAAGTAGATGTAATGAATGTTCGGCGTGCGTTCAAAAAGAACAATATTACTTCTCCGTTGTATCGAGCTGAAAATGGCATTGAAGCATTAACAATGCTCCGCTCTAATCAAGATTTAACTACAGATCCACAGCGACGGTTGTTAATATTGTTAGACCTAAATATGCCTAAAATGAGTGGGCTAGAATTTCTCAAAGAATTGCGTGCAGATCCGAACTTACATCATCTGACCGTGGTAATTTTGACTACATCTAATCAAGACGAAGATTTAACATCTGCTTATCGATATAATGTGGCTGGATATATGATCAAACCGCTTAACTTTAGTCAGTTTGTCGAGAAGATCGATATCTTAAATCGTTATTGGCTGTCATCGGAAATGCCCCAATCTAGATAGTAAGATGGAACCAACTATTTCTGGTATGGAAATATTGACCGATCGAAGCT
>JBJOOY010000232.1:0-4665 GCA_046051065.1 Cyanobacteriota bacterium | reverse complement strand
CGATCTTAGGGACGATCTTAGTCCTCAGTATCGGCTACACGGTCAGATGTTTAACTAAAAACGGGTCGGCAGCATTGATGGCTACCTATAGTCTCGGTGCTTACTTATTTACACTTAATTTACCAATTGGCAATTGGCTGCCCCTGACTATCCAGCAGTGGTTAGTCAATCTGCAAGATAATTTAAATAGTGGATTAATTCGATCGTGGGCAGTGAGCGATCTCGAATTAGGCGCGATCTTTGTACTGCTCGCAGTGGGTTGCAGTACGCAGATCGCCAAACGTCAGCAGCGGGTTGAAGCCACGATTAATACCGTCTGTTGTCTGCTCTTGGTATTAATCATCTCCCCTAGTCTACTCATCCCGATCTTATTTGCTGGCTTTGGCATGATCTTCGGGCGACAGATGTCACTGTTTACGCTCAGTATCACCTGGGTGATGTTAGGTTGCTTAGTTGCCATTCCAGATAGTAATTTTCCGTTACTTAAGGGGATGTTTGCGACATTACCGATCGGCTTGAGTCTGTTGGTCAGCCTACTATTTGTAGCGATTTCAGCGATCGGGCGGCTGTTCTTAGCAAGTTGGTCGTCACCGATCTGTCTGATGATGTTTATTGCAATTACCCTCAATTTCTCCCTTCCATCATCACCACGGATTAACTATCTAGAATATGATGCCGCCGCACGCAAAGCAGTAGAAATCAGTCGTCTGTTTCCGCCTCGTCAGTGGACGGCTGTAGCACCGATCGAGCAATTGTCAGAAGTTTACGGTCGGGGCTGGTATCAAGATCTCGCTCAATTTATTGCGAAATATAAAGATAACGTCACCGTTCCTACTTTCAATTTTCCCAGCGAAACACAATTGCTGGTATTTGCCGAAAAGCAACCCTTTAATGCTGACAACATGGAGGCTCCAGTTGCCTATTCAGTGTTGCAAGATCAAACCTATCGTAATTACCGTTCGCCGAGCGGACGAATGAAATTGGCTCAGGAGACTATTAAACTCTGTGAAACTTATCGTCAGCATCATCCCGATACTCGCATCTATTATGAAGACGATCGACTGATTATCTATCAGTTTTCGGCACACTTAAGTTGACGTTCGATCGGTTTTCGGCACATTTGAGTCGATCGGCTCTAATTACGACTAATCCGAATTCTGACTATTCAATCGGCTCAAACTATTGCTGGCAATAGCTTGAGCTACTTTTAATCGACCAAAATTATTAGTTTGTCAAGAATACTTGCTTTTTTGTAAAGATTCCGTTATATTAGTTTACATAAGGACACATTTATAAATTTACTAAATTAGGGAATTAATTATGCAAGGCAAAATCTTTATTGATAACGACGGCAGAGAAAATAACTTTGCAATTGAGCCAAAAATGTATGTCACCGATGGGCCTCAAGCTGGCTGGACTGATTATGCAGAGAAGCTTAATGGTCGGCTAGCAATGATTGGTTTTGTCGCTCTATTAATCCAAGAGATTTTAACTGGACACGGTATCGTCGGTTTCATCACCAATCTATAGTTTCAAGTCAGAGCGATTGCTCCATATCATCTAGTTTTCTTATCTTTTTTCCTCGCGGTAGCAAGTTAGCTATCGCGATTTTTAATTTTGCTTGTTTACTTACTATTTCGATCGACCGTTTAAGTGTTTACACTAGACGGTATTGTGCTGTTTATGGTGTTTTTACAGTCGTGTGTGCCGATATCGATCGGGATAATGGGTGTACACATATATTAAATAAATATCAGCACTAGCTTTGTTGGTGCGAAATCGCAACCAAGAGGAGGGGTAAAATGTAGCCACAGCGATATTTTACCCCTAATTTAGGGGAGAGCCAACTCGATCGATTTAGCCAAATAGCCCAGAAACATAATCATTAGTCCGTCGATCGATCGGCATTGAAAAAATTTGTTTGGTTTCGCCAAATTCGACCATTCTCCCAATCCGACTTTCATCAGTAGTAAAAAAGGCCGTGTAATCAGAAATTCTCGCTGCTTGTTGCATATTATGCGTCACGATGGCGATCGTGACCTCATGCCTTAAACTATGCATTAATTCCTCAATTTTCATCGTCGCGATCGGATCTAATGCCGAACATGGTTCGTCCATTAATAATACTTTGGGTTTGACTGCCAGCGCCCGTGCGATACACAATCTTTGCTGTTGCCCGCCCGATAATCCCAGTGCAGATTTATGCAATTTATCTTTGACTTCATCCCACAGTGCTGCACCTTTGAGGGATGTTTCGACAATATTATCGAGATCCGATCGTTGAAATTTTTCTTCCCCAATTTTCACACCATAAGCAACATTTTCATAGATACTCATCGGAAAAGGATTGGGCTTTTGAAACACCATTCCTACTTGTCTTCTCAGTTGATTGAGATTGACCTGGGGATGATAGATATCCTCTCCATCTAAAAAAACCTGACCATCAGTTCTAACTTTAGTTTCTAATTCGCCGATCCGATTGAGCGCTTTGATAAAAGTAGATTTACCACAACCAGAAGGGCCAATAATTGACGTTACTTGGTTTTTAAAAATACTCATCGTGACGCTTTCTAGCGCTCTCACAGCTCCATAAAAAAAGCTTAAGTTATTTACTTGAATAGCTGTTGCTTGTAACTCGTCATAAGGCTGGGCTGGATTGTGCATAAAATAAAATCACAGAATATTTGTTAATAAGCTTTATCGATCTAAGCTAACAGTCCAGCATTATTTTAAAATAAAATTCACTGTCCACTGTCCACTGTCCACTATCCACTATCCACTGCCCCCTATCCACTATTTTTCTGATTTGCTAATAATCTAGAGGGTAGATTGATAATCAAAACTATGCCTAATAGAAGTAGAGCTGCTGTCCAAACTAATTGATTTTTAACTGGATCGGAATCATTATATAAGTTAAAAATTAGGACTGGTAAAGAAGCTGTTGGACTGAAAAGATTATCTGCCCAATCTTGGGCGAATAGAGCGGTAAATATTAATGGTGCTGTTTCGCCAGTTGCCCGCGAGATTGCTAGTAATACACCAGTTGAAATTGCTGGCAAAGCGGTTGGTAAAATAATTCGGGAGATTGTTTGAAATTTACTACCACCTAAACCCGCCGAAGCCATGCGTAAAGTTTGAGGAACTAGTTTCAATACTTCCTCACTCGTAAGGGCGATAATTGGTAACATGACGATCGCTAAACTAATGCCACCAGCAATGGCACTATGACTAAAATCAAATAATTGTTTAGTTACCAATACAACGACATCGTAGACAAAAATGCCCACGACGATCGAGGGTACACCAGTTAAAATAGTTACTAAGAATCTGACGGTGCGATTGAGCTTACCAGCAGGA
This sequence comes from Cyanobacteriota bacterium, assembly GCA_046051065.1. GTDB lineage: Bacteria > Cyanobacteriota > Cyanobacteriia > Cyanobacteriales > Chamaesiphonaceae > Chamaesiphon. The sequence goes on along the minus strand of JBJOOY010000232.1, from coordinate 1,308 downwards.
TCGTATTCAGCTAAATAAATTCCCGTGGCAATGCCAATTGGAATACTTAATAGGGAACCGATCGCTACCATAATTAAAGTACCAACGATCGCGTTAGCAAAACCATCTTCGACAATTGGCTGGCTAAACATGGTACCTGTTAAACCAGGCAAACCCTTTTCAATAATATTCCATAAAACTGAAATTAACGGAAATACACCGAGAATCGTCAGCACAAAAGCAACCGCCGTCATCCCTCGATCGAATAGATTTCTCCGTAAAGATAGCGGTGTAGTTAAATTAGTCGGACCTGAATTTCTCATGTTATTTACTTCCGCGCTCTACCAATCGAACTAATCCTACCGCACCGACATTAACCGCCAGCGTGAGCACGAATAATATCAAAGCTAAATAAGCAAGTGCGCCCAAATGAACATCATCTTGCGCTTCACCAAATTGATTGGCTAAAATTGCCGGAATTGAGTAAGCAGCCTCGAACAAGGATGGTCCTAGGCTGGCAGAATTACCAATTACCATCGTTACTGCCATCGTTTCGCCCAGAGCGCGTCCTAGCGCTAACATCACCGCACCGATAATCCCTGAAAAAGCCGTTGGTAACACTACTCTAAAGATTGTTTCCCACCGTGTAGCACCGAGCGCCATCGAGCCAGTTCTCAGATAACTAGGTACGACAAGTAATACTTCACGACTGACAGCAGCCAGCGTTGGCAAAATCATAATTGCCAATAGTGCTCCGGCTGTGAATAGTCCAAATCCCGATGGTTCAGTACTAAATAGTGGAATCCAGCCAAATTTTGCATGGAGGAACTCTTGCAGCGGACGTAATAAAGGTACGAGGGTAAAAAAGCCCCACAACCCAAATACTACGCTCGGAATTGCGGCGATTAGCTCGATCACAAAGGCAACACTCGATCGAAATTTCTGTGGGAGTAAATCTTCACTAGTGAGAATTGCGACTGATAATCCAACTGGAATGGCAATTAATAACGCGATCGCACTACTGCCGATCGTGCCATAAATTATGGCTAGCGCACCGAAAATTTTATCTTGAACATTCCATTCTTTGCCGAATAGAAATCCTAAGCCAAACTCTTTTAAAGCTGGTATTGCATGTTGGCCGATCGTCCAACCCATCAGCAGCAGTAGACCGACAGATATAGCACTAGCAGCATACATCATCCAGCGAAACAATAGATCGGCAAGATCGGATTTGGAAGGCCGATTTTGCCGATTCGATCGATTTTTAGTAATTTTTGAAGCTAATAAATCTTGCGATGATGACATACTCTTCTAGATTAGGGCAGTAGG
>JBJOOY010000231.1:0-4591 GCA_046051065.1 Cyanobacteriota bacterium | reverse complement strand
CCCGTAACTTCCGGCGGACTTTTCGGGGTGAGGCGTTGATGCCTAGTGGCTTGGATGCGATCGAACGCTGCGCTCGCACTAACGATCGAAGTTTCAATTAGTATATTGACTAGATCGAGTCAAGCTAGGATCGAGCGAATACATTCAATCACACGATACTTGCAAGATCTTAATAGTTGAAAGCAATAAAATAACTATCGAAAGCTACTTGTCTTAATAATGCTTACAATAAATGTTATAATAATTAGTAATGACCTAACAAAGATTAGGGATCTATAGCAATCCTATTCGATTTTCTGTCAAATTAGTACATCTGCTCACACCTCAAACCATCGATCAATAACGATTAAAGCATAGTTAACTTGTACTAAAATTTTGGATTCTCATTTAGGACTGCTAAGTTAGCATTTGTACGTTTAGCAGTCAGATATACATCCACAATGATAAGCAATCAAGAAAACTTCGATCGTGCAGCGATCGAGTGGAATCTAGACCGATTATATGGAGACTTAGCAGTTGCCAAGGATAAAATCTATTTAGATTGACTTTGCGATCTACTGAGTTTACAAATCAGCTTTAATAGTGATTGCCTTCCCAGTGCGCGATCGCGGGTAATTTCTGTTTGGCAAGTAGTTTGAGATTGGCTTTAACAGGTCGAACATTAAACCCCAACTTTTCGGCCGCAGTTGTCAACCCTTTAAGTGATGCGCCATCTCGACTAACATGAGCTGATTCTCGCAAGTGGTTGATATTAAATGCTTTACCCCAATACCGTCCGATCATCACCAAGCAAGCTGCACCACAATCGGAGGCATTATGTTGAGCGTAAAATGGGTAGTTATGAGTAGCTTTTTGCCACCATTGCCCCATTCTCTGGTTGGGTGTGGGGAAATATGCCTCTTTGATTCGATTAGTAGCCGGAGTGGTTTTAGCGATGACTAAATTCGATCGCGCCTCAGTCACGATCGCTGGACGTGTCTGGATCTGACGATCCACTAAAGTCGATCTCTTGTGAACGAGTATTGCTGAAGGTTCGATTTCACCTTGGATAACTCCCTCCAAATGCTCGGCGCATTGATTCAGATGGCTTTGAATTTCAGGATATTTACTCCATAGAGACTGGATGCAGTCGCTAGGTATATAACCAATAGCGATTTCAGCTCCGTCTAACATCAAAGCAGTTTTAGCGATGTAGGGGCTAAAGCCAGCATCTGGAAACAATGTACTCGCCCCAAAACTTTTGCCGATAGTTAAAATAGCGATTCGATCGTCTTGGATATTAAATAACCGAACTTTCTCCGCTAAGATAATATAAATTCCCGGTAGGCTAATTAATACTAGGAATTGGGTTAGGATAAATACTTAATGCTTATCTGTATTGCATGAGTTTTGATAAAAGGATGGCCAGTAATCGAGAAAGCTTCGATCGAGCAGTGTTCGAATGGGACTTGGAGAAGTTATATAAAGATTTAGCCGCAGTCAAGCAGCAAGTTTCGTTTTCTTTACACAGAGGCAGGGGATTGACTGAAGTCGAAAAGCTCCATTTGCGAGGTCTACTCTGTGGTTTTAGCCCCCAAGAGATTGCTGACAAATTATTTAAGAGCAAGCAAGGAGTAAAAGTCGATCTGAGTAAGACTATCTATCGCTATGTCAAAGAACTAGTTAATTGTCCAGCAGGTACGGTGGAAAATTGGCGCAATATCCCAGATTGGCTGGAGCAATCTGGTTATAAAATTCCGCTCACTCTCGATCGAGATCGAGTGACAACACTAACTACCGACTGGGGAGAAGCCCCAGAGGTTAATATTTTCTATGGACGAACTTTTGAGCTAGCTACTCTGCATAAATGGATCGGCCAAGATCATTGTCGGTTGGTTGCTCTGTTCGGGATGGGTGGTATTGGAAAAACAGCTCTGTCAGTAAATTTAATCGAACAAATTGGACAGGAATTTGACCGAGTCGTTTGGCGATCGCTCCAGAATGTTTCCTCCTTAGATGATTTTTTGGCGGAATTAAAGTTATTCACCATGGAAAATACTACCAAAAAATCTGTACAATCAGAGTTTATTGATTACTTGGCCAACTATCGTTGTCTGATTGTTCTGGATGGACTAGAAACGCTGCTGTGCGATCGGCCGACAGGGAATTATTTGGAAACTTACCAAGAATATGGCGATCTAATTAAACGATTGGCCACAGAACGCCACCAGAGCTGTGTTATGGTAACCAGCCGCGAAAAACCACAAGAATTAGTGTCCTTAGAGGGAGAACATTATCCGATTCGATCGCTCCAGCTCGGCGGTTCGCAGCAGGCCGCGCGCGGAATTTTTCAAGAGCGCGGCTTAGAAATTGGAACTAGTCAGAGCGATCGACTAATTCAAATTTACGGCGGAAATCCATTGGCACTAAAAATGATTGCCACCCTCATCCAAGAGGTATTTGGTGGCAATATTAAAGATTTTTTGAAACAAAACACCACTTTTATCGATCGGGAGATGCGTGGCGTGCTCACAGAGCAAATGAGTCGCCTATCCGAGTTAGAGAAAGAAATTATGTTAGTTTTAGCAGAGCATTCTACCCCTATACCGATACTAGATTTGATCGCACTGCCTCAGTTTGCTCAGACTAAGTCTCAGACAATTGCTGCTTTGGATTCTTTGAATCGGCGTTCATTGATCGATCGAAGCTTCCACCCCAGCAAAACAACTTTTGCCCTCCAGCCCATAGTGAGTAAATATATGAGAACAGCTAACTACTATTCGTAAATCATTAATTAATATTGTACCCATGACTTATTGCGTGAATCCCCATTGCCAACGAAGACAAAACGAAGAGGATAGCGAATTTTGTCAAGGTTGTGGTTTGCCACTCAGTCTCAATCGTCGATATCGAGCAATCAAGCCATTACGCCCTTTGGATAAATCACTCTATGTAGATGTTTTTGAAGCTATAGACCAGGATATTCCCCACAAACCAAAAGTACTGAAAGTTTTAAAAAATGGTGATTCTAAGCTACTGCAGCTCTTTCAGCGCGAAGCACAAGTTCTTGGACAATTAGCACATATCGGAATTCCCCAACTAGAAGCAGATAGTTTTTTCTTATTTCCCAGTGTTGCTAACCCCAAATGCCATTGCTTAGTGATGGAAAAAATTGTGGGTATAGATTTAGCAAATTGGGTAAAAGATTATCGCCTCAATTCTACGACCAAAGCGCTCAACTGGTTGACTCAGCTAACAGATATTTTAGGTCAACTGCATAGTAACGATTTTTTTCATCGGGACATCAAACCATCAAATATTATTCTTAGACCAAATGGTAATTTAGCACTCATTGATTTTGGGGCAGTGAGAGCAGTCACCGAAACCGTCTATCGGGAAGAGGATATTACACTAGTGCTGACACCGGGATATGCACCACCAGAGCAGTGTAATAGTCAAGCAGTTCCCCAATCAGACTTTTATGCCTTGGGATGTACTTTCGTACATCTCCTGACAGGCAAGCATCCCATCGATCTAGAGAACTCCGATGGTCGAGTTATTTGGCGAGAGCTGTTGCCCCCGGAATTCTCTCCACGGTTGACTGATTTCATTGAAGAGTTGATTTCTCATGCAGTTAGCGATCGACCACAGAGTATCCCAGAAATGCGGCAGCGCCTGACAGATATCGATAGCAGCTTACATAATATTAATGCTACTGATGCTAAGGTCGATCGCCAAAGAAACAGTTCCCGGTCATCACTAAGTTATATCCGCAATCTATCTCAAAAGACTGGTATATTCATTGGTCAAGAGTTACACCAACACTATAAAAAAATTGGTCTGATGTTTTGCCTCGCACTTTTTACAACTACTATGGCTAATGGATATAGCTATCAAATGGGTAGGGGGAAATTCATTGATGTTCAGAATAGTAATTTATATCCAAATGCTAAATGGTTATCATTATCGGATAGTCCTGTTCTACTTCCTCGTAACAGTTCTTGGCAATACTATGAAAGTGAAAAGTCGGCAGTGGTAAACAACCCCCTCATTAAATTGGCGAAACCTGCTCTAGAGGGTACCAAAGTCAAAGGAAAGGTTTTATTTGATGATGTGGTAGTAAATGAATACAACCGACAAGGTGAATTAACTCGCACTTTTCCTTACTCGAAGTTAGACACAAATCAGTTATCCTCGTGGGACTACTGGAGTAAGAACAAATCTGGAGTATTTGGGACTAGTGTGTACGGTCATGACGATCGTCGTAGTTTGTATATTATGGGCACTACCGATGATAGTTTAATTATTAGCAAATATGTATTTCAACCTCGGCAAGGATACTCTTATCGTATTAGTGGTTGGATTAAAGGAGAGCAAGTTGGTTCAGCGGCTATCTGCCGTCTTCGTATCGATTTTTTGACAAAGTAATTATGGTTTATTGCGTGAATCCCAATTGTCAACAGCGGCTGAATAGTGCAGACTGCGACTTTTGCCAAGCATGTGGACACCCCCTCACTCTACATAAACGATATCGAGCAACCAAGCCATTACGTCCTCTCGATAAATCACTTTACGTAGATGTCTTTGAAGTAAAAGATCGACATGCGCCGAC
>JBJOOY010000230.1:0-3075 GCA_046051065.1 Cyanobacteriota bacterium | reverse complement strand
CGCTTTTTGCAAGGCGATAAAACAGCATTAACCAAACCAGAAAAAGAGGGATATCGGCTGTTTAAAGCTTATGGTTGTATTAGTTGTCATCAAGGTGTAAATATTGGCGGCAATATGTTTCAACCCTTTGGCGTTATTGGTAACTATTTAGTCGATCGCGGTAAAATCACCACAGCAGACTTAGGCCGTTTCAACGTCACTAAAAATAAAGATGATCGCTACCTATTTCGGGTGCCGAGCCTACGCAATGTGGCCATAACTCCGCCTTACTTTCACGATGGTTCGGTCAAGACTCTTAAGCAAGCGATCGCCAAGATGACAAAATATCAACTTGGTCGTCCTCTTGCTAAAGAGAAGATTGACCTGATCGCTCAGTTCTTACGTACCCTGAATGGTGAGTATCGAGGTAAACCTCTTTGACTACTCTCAGGGCTAAACCTGCCAGACAAGTGCCTGAGGTCGCCACTGAGATTTTCTAGCTTCACAGACAGGATTTCTGTTTCTGTTCACGATGGCAGCACTCCAGATTCTTGCAGCTCATGTAGCCTTGCATAAAAACCATGTTGCTTTAGTAATTCATCATGAGATCCGACCTCCACAATACGTCCCTGATTTAAAACCACAATTTTGTCCGCCTCCCTCACCGTGCTCAGACGATGAGCAATAATGAGAGTGGTTCTAGTGCCCAGAATAGAGCGCATCGCCAGCTGAATGGCTCGTTCTGATTCGTAATCTAGGCTAGAAGTAGCCTCATCGAACACTAAAACATGCGGATTTACGATCAAAGCACGGGCAATTCCCAGACGCTGTCGCTGTCCTCCCGAGAGACGAACGCCGCGCTCTCCGACAACTGTGGCATATCCTTGCGGTAGCTCATGCATAAATTCATCAACTCTTGCCATTTTGCAGGCTTCATCCACCTCGGCGGCACTTGCACTAGGGTTGCCGTAACGCAGATTATCCATGATCGTGCCATTGAAGATATCGACCTCTTGATGCACGATCGCCAAGCGAGAACGGTAAGGGCCAATCTTCAGCGATTGCACATCGGTTCCATCCATCAGAATTTGTCCCTGAGTTGGCTCAAAGTAGCGAAACAATAGCTTAACTAGCGTAGACTTCCCGGAACCCGATTTTCCTACTAGAGCAACGGTTTGATATGGCTCAATTAGTAGGTTGATATCCTGCAAAATAAGGCGCTCTGGGTCATAACCGAAACTGAGATGATTGAACTCTACTTTGCCCGTGAAATGATATGCTTCGGGGGTCTGATCGACCAAGGCGAGATCCGTCGCATCGCTACCGATCGGATACTCCATAAACTCATGAAAGCGCACCATCGAAGCATAGCGTCGAGCCAGCGTCTCTGCCATAGCGCTTAAAGGTTCTAGCTCGGCATAGGCCATGCTAGAGATCGTCAACAGCGTGACGAAATGACCTAAAGACAGTTCGCCCCGTTGCGTTGCTAACAACGTCATAATTAGCACACCAAAGACACAGCTTTGGACTACCGTGCGCTGCCATGTCCCCAATTTCACATAACTACGATGAATCCGGTAGAGTACGACTTTTAACTCGCGGTCTAAGCGCTGCCGCTGGCGCTCAAGTTCGTTAGGTTCGGCGGCAAAAGCTTTAACAGTTTTGATATTGGTAATAATTTCAGAGGTGCGGCTCTCGATACTCTCCATATAGCTATCGAGGAGTGCCTCCCGTTTAATGATGGCACGTAAACCTTGAATACTAAAAACCAGAATGGTGACAAAAGAGATCAAAAAGATAACCGCAATACGCCACTCCAGCAGACAGATCACTCCAAAAATTCCCATCACCCTGACCAGCTTGGGAATAAACTGTCCGGCAACTTCTGGGTAAGACCAAGTGTGGTTGGTTAGTCCCCGGGCAATCCGGCCAGAAATCCGGCCAGGGTTGTTTTTGTCGTAGAAAGCTAAGGGTAAACTCAGAATTTTTTGCAGTGCCAGGTCAGTGTGATCTCGCCTGGCCCGTAGGGGAATAGCCCAGTGAAACCAGCTGCCAATCCAGGGTTGAATTGGTGCTCGCCCTACGGATATCACAAAAATAATCCCCAGCAGCAGCCCTAGTGCTAAATTAGGCGATATGGGCAGATTGAAAACGGTGGCGATCGCTTTCATGATTGCCACTAAAGGAGCATCTAGCGGCTGCTTCGACAGCACATTCAAAATTTGACCGATCGCATAGGGCACTGCCAAATCCAGCACCTCAAATAGACTGGATGCCGCAATGCTCAGCGCTGCGATCTTCCCATAGCCACGAAAATACCCAACAATATTGCGATATGATGCCATAATCTTACTTCTCCTCCAAGGCTTAGCTGGAAATCACCTAGAATTTTATTCAGTGTAACGATGTGGTATGAGATTAACTTTTTACCAAACAATTGCAGCGATGTTCGCGGTTAATTTTCGCCAGAAACGAGATTATCCACAAATATTTTTAGTATGGAGCATTTATCTACTACCAGGGGTGCTGTTGGTACTAGTAATTCTATGGGTTAAATCGCTAGCGATCGATGTCGATCGCCACAATCAATATCTCGCTCACTTGCGCCAAATCCAAACCTTAGATGCCCGCATCAATCAAAATGTTTTACAGGTGCGGGATGGATTGTTAAACAATTATGACCCGATTGTTAACGATTTGGCTCAACTCAAACAACTACAAACCGATCTACAGCAAACCCCTGGTTTTGTGGACACCGAGATCCGTAAAGAACTCGATCGCTTACTGCAAAAACAAATCAATATTTGGCAACAGAAAGAAGAGTCGATCTTGAAGTTTCAATCGCAAAATGCCATTCTGATTAACTCGCTGACCTACTTCCCCATCGCGATCGCTGATATTACCGCCAAAGATCCTGCCGCCCACGCCCAGAACGATCGGTTGAATAACCTGCTGCGGGATATTTTGTTAGTGAATATTTCCAACGATAAAATATTAGTTGATCAAATCAAAAGGGAAATTCCCCGAATTTTGACAGATTTGACTTCCAAAACTAAAGGAACCGCGATTAAAATGGCACTGAATCACGCCCGTATT
>JBJOOY010000229.1:0-3209 GCA_046051065.1 Cyanobacteriota bacterium | reverse complement strand
AGACGACGGGGGAACTGTCGATCCGCCGACGTTAGCAGAATTACTGTATACCGATCGCACCCCAGCTTTGTGTTATGCTGCTTACATCTTATTATCAGACGATAAGATTTATTTCAAAAACAAGAAAGACGACAAATACGAGCCACGTAGCTTAACTCAAGTCAACGAACTCAAGCACCAATTCACAGTTAAAGCGCAAAAAGAACGAGAACAGCAAGGATTTATCGATCGGGTTCAGCAAAAATTAGCAGGTACGCCAGTCGAGTGGGAAGATACAGATAAACAAAGATTAGAAATACTCGAAAAGTATGTCCTCAACCCAGATGTACCGCCGCAGAAACTAGGAGAATATCTCGCGGCATTAGGTCGAACGCAAACACCCCCAGCAGTGTTCGCGCTCCTCGTAGAATTGGGATGGTGGGATCTACATGAAAATATCCAACTGCGCCGCTCCCAGACTCCCACCCATTTCTCACATAAGATGCATACTGTGGCGCATGAATTATTGACTAATCCGCCCGTAGATCCAGATGAGTCAAATCGAGTCGATCTTACCCATCTTAAAATTTACACGATCGATGATGAAAGCACCCAAGAAATTGACGATGGATTGAGTCTGGAAACCTTACCAGATGGACGACAAAAGTTGTGGATTCATATTGCCGATCCGACCCGGCTGTTATCACCTGGTGATGAATTCGATCTAGAAGCACGCAAACGCTCGGTGACAATTTATCTCCCGACGGGGATGATTCCGATGTTTCCGCCAGAACTGGCAACTGGACCGATGAGTTTGCGTCAAGGGCAACTGTGCTGTGCCCTAAGTTTTGGGGTAATTCTAGCTCCTAGTGGTGCGGTGGCAGAATATGAGATCGTGCCTAGCAAGATCGAGCCCACCTATCGCCTAACCTATGAAGATGTAGAGGAAATGTTACAACTGGGGATTCCTGGGGAAATCGAGATTGAATCGATCTCCAAATTTGCCAAACTCCGCAATCAATGGCGCAAATCTCAAGGCTCGATTAATATCAACATGCCAGAGTCTACGATTAAAGTCAGTGGCGATAAAGTCTCGATCGATTTGGTTGAAGACAATCGCGCTCGCCAATTAGTCGCTGAAATGATGATTTTAGCAGGCGAAGTTGCAGCTAAATACGGGCAAGATCATCACTTACCTCTCCCCTATCGCGGCCAGCCCCAACCAGAACTACCACCGGAAGAAGAACTGATTTTAATCCCAGTTGGCCCTGCACGCTCCTGTGCGCTGCGCAGATGTATGCCTCGGAGTGAAATGGCAACTACTCCCTCCAGGCACGCTAGCTTGGGCTTAGATACCTATTCGCAAGTGACATCGCCGATTCGTCGTTATACAGATCTACTTTCCCATTTTCAAATCAAAGCACATCTGCGTGGCGATGCCTTACCTTTAACTGTCGAACAGTTGCAGGAAATTATGCAAGTCTTGGGGACGAGTATTTATGAAGCAACGATGGTAGAACGCCAAACCAATCGCTATTGGACTTTGGAATACCTCAATCGGTCGATCGATTGTCAGTGGGAAGCAATTTTCCTACGCTGGCTGCGGGAGGATGAAAGTCTCGCGCTGATCCTCATTGAAGATTTAGGGATAGAATTGGCGATGCGGTTTAATCGCTGGGTAGATTTGGGCGAACGGATTCAAGTTCAAGTTGCTCTAGTCGATCCGCGTCAGGATATCATTCATCTGCGCGAAATTGCTAGTTCGACTGTTAATGCGATCGCTTAGCAGAAAGTGAATAGTGAACAAAGATCGGTATCAATACTTCTCGTGTAAGAACTGCTAGCGACTGAAGTCGCCGCTAGTGACGCAAAGTCCGCCTTTGCGGACTAAGTAGTTTTTAGCTTAACCGAACAGTATTGAGATCGGTATAGTTTACTTGCGTTTTGGTTGGGAATTTTTAACTGAAGTATTATCTTCGTTAAAATCAAATCCCCAATCTTCCTCTTCTACTGAATTGGTTGAGGATTGTGAAAACTCTGAATTTTTAACTCTGTCTCTGGTAGAGTACTCAAATTCTTCCTCTGGTTCCAGATCGTCTAATTCAACTGCTGTCGGCTCTTTATAAGGAGGCTGAATCAATCTAAAGTCTGCATCGTATACATCGTCTCGATTGTCCCGAGGTATCTGAGGGCGGAATCGAGGGAGGTCGGATTTATCGGATACTTGTGGCGATCGCGATGGTAATGGGGGATCGTCCCACTCAGGTTGTCGATTGGGGATAGATTCCTCCTCCCAGTCATCATCTTGATCGTCTACATAACTCGATCGAGCTGCTGGCTGGCGATCGAAGCTATTGGCAAAATTCGCTCGATAACTACTAAAGATACTTTTTTTTTGTGGTGGTGGTGGCAGATCTGAATCCGTTCGATCCTTAGGGTTTGGTGCTGCTGAAGTGTAAGTGAAAACATCATCGCCTTGTTGCTGCAATCGCAATTTTAATTGACGAATCTGTCGAGCGCGCAGACGACGTTCTGAAAATAATAATAGTTGAATTAGACCACTAGATAATAATCCTAAGCCGATCGAGATTGCCAGCCAAAATCCGATCGGTAAGGCAATCGTTGGCTGATTTAAAATTGTCACCGTCATCGTGGCTGCGAGATTAGATCCCACCACAATTCCTAAAGCAATCAGTATTAGTAGGGTAACGACAATTTTTAATGACTGCATAAAATTTTGACTAACGATCGGCGGTACCTAAGTATCAGTACTCGTGCAAAATAAATTTTATAGTTGAGAGAGGGAGAATAGGGTATGGCAAATTAGGATCGGGATTGGTTCTCTCGATCGGATTGACAATATCTCATACTGTTAAGTAGCTTAGCAAAAATTGGCTGGGAGATCGATCGAGCCTTTTTTAACTGGTTGAATTATCCATCAAAAACCGATCGATATACTCCTTCAGTTTTTCAGCTAGTAATTGAGCGTGAGGATCGACTAAAATGCCTGTATGACTGCCTGGGACTTCAACAACGGCTAATTTTTCTCCAACCAATTTCCTAAATCTCACATCTGGTGGATCGATGTAAGTTGTTGCCGAAACCTTGGTCAGGTTTAATGCTTTAAATAGTAAAACTTTGCCCGAGTAAGATTGAGGATGGTAGTCATGCAATAATACATACATCGGCGCATCTGTGTCGCGGGATGGATAATATGTTAGATCGGGTGG